>NZ_JBQCZW010000014.1:0-54926 GCF_052089425.1 Ancrocorticia sp.
CTTAACTCGCACCTACGGCCTCTGGCATCGGCCGGTTAGTACTTGTAGAGAACCTCGAAGTATTCGGTGAGCACTTCGCCATCCGGTTCGAATTCGATGCCCACCTGCTGGCATTCTCGCCGGAAGAAGGCCTCGTGTTCGCTCTTCCACTCCTCGAACGTGCCTTCTCCCTCGGCTTCCGCGATCTCTGGGCCAGCTTCCTGAAATGCCACAGTCGCGACCTTGGTTGTGCGGGTGAGGGCATGCGGCGCACCGGCGCCGTCGCAGATGATGGACAGTTCGCCTACCTCGGGTAGGGGAGCGTCCTCGGCCCTGTAGGAGGCCAGCCACGAGGAGGTTGCGCGCTTGACCCCATCAACCACCAGCTGACACAGATGATCGGCTTGCTCAGGTGAATCGCCCATCGAAAAGGCGGACGGGCGCAGCGCAGAAGTACTGTCCGTCCCAACAATTACTTCAAGCGGGTTGATCTTGGCAACGTTCTTTGCCCGTGTCCAAAAGGCCTCCAGCAGGGCATCCTCCGGTTCGGCGGGAGTTTCTTGGTGGCCGCTGGCCGGCGTTGCATTTTCGGACATACTGCCTTCTTCCGTAGGAATCAACTGTTCTCGATCCACCTTAGTGCCCCTTTGCCGCAACTGGATCGCTCAGGTGAAGTGTTCGTCTGGGTTCCGCCCGCCGCAGATGCCACGGGGAACGCCCGCGCCAGCACCAACGTGCACCCTAAGCAACAAACGGGGATACTCGAAGCATGACAACTCTATTTTTGACTGGAGCAACCCGCGGCGTGGGCGCCGCATTAGCTGATCGCTTGGCCGGCTCGTGGGACTTGATCCTGTTGGCGCGAACCGAAGCACGAGCTAGCGAGCTACAAGAAAGGTACCCGCGCGCCCGTACGGTGATCGGTGATCTTTCGAATCCCGCCGAGGCCGCGGCCAACGTCACCAGCGCCTTACGCGAGTGGGACGCGCACGTTGACGCTTTCGTGAGCTGCGCGGGAATTGAAGGATCCGCGGCCCTCGAACACCTTGAGGCCACGTTCCTCGAGCAGGTGTACGCCACGAATGTGTTGTCGCCGATCCTGCTGACGCAGAGCCTCTTACCGTATCTGCGAGAGTCCCGCGGCACGGTGGTTTATGTGGGCTCCACCGCGGCGCAGCTGACCTTCCCGGGCTGGCTGCCATATTCCACCAGTAAGGCTGCCCTAGAGAAGGCTTCTGAGGTGTTGCGCGAGGAGGAGCACCAGCTCCGGGTGAGCACCGTGACCCCCGGCCGGATCGATACCGATATGCAGCGGGATATGGCCGCCAAGGAATCGCGCGAGTTCGATCCGTCAACCGCGATGTCCGCGGATTCGGTGGCGTGGACCATCCAAGCGGTGCTTGAGTCCCCAGATGATGTGGTGATCACGCAGCTCACCGTCAGGCCCAACCGGTAGAGGGCGTAGTCCCCACCGCTGCTTTCCCACCATTGGACCGGTTATGGCGCCTATGGACAGGGTATAACCGGTCCAAAGAGCACATAAGTAGTCCAACGGCAGGTTGAACAGGGGCGGAGGGGGCGGAGCGCGCGAAGCCCTCCGCGAACCCTAGTCAGCGGGCTGAATCACCAAGGAATCATAATCTGGCTCTTCGGAAATGATCCCCTGATCCAGAGCGGCCTTGCCGTAAAGCTCGATGGATTCGGTGTCCAAGCCCGGCAGGTATACGCCGAAGTTGATGCGATCGGCAACGTCCTGATCCAAGCCAACTTCGGATACGGCCAGCTCGCGGAGCTTATCCGTGTTCTCTGTGGCGTATTCGTTGGACTTGTCCATCGCCTTCTGGAATGACGCGACTATCTCGGGGTTTTGCTCGGCGAAATCACCGGACGTGACGTAGTAGCCGAGCGTTGAATCGGGGAAGGCCCCCACAAAGTTGGCCAGAATGGGCCGGTAGCCGTTATCGAGTGCAACAGTACGGAACGGCTCCACCATCCAGATGGCGTCAACATCCCCGCGCTCAAGGGCCCCGGACATATCCGAGTAGTTCATGGGAACGTATTCGATGCCTTCGGGATCGATGCCCTGATTCTCGAGGGCAGCGGGGATGGTCACGTCCCCCAGATTCTTCGTGGAGTTCACGGCGATGGACTTACCGGGAAGATCTTCGGGGCCCTCAATGTCAGAATCGGGCAGGACGAACACCTGAGAAGTATCGTTTTCAGGTACAGAACCCGTACCGCAGCACGTGCTGACGAACTTGATGTCCAGCCCCTGATCAATAGCTGCGAGGTCCGAGACCACGTTGGCATAGCCGATGGGGCTTTCGCCGTTCACCACCGAGGGGATGATGGCGGAGCCGGATTCGGCAATCTTTACCTCAACGTCTAGCCCCTCATCCTCGAAGAATCCTTCTTGAATGCCCAGATACAGCGGCGTGGAATCAGTTGTGGTGATCTGGTAAACGGTGAGCTGTGTGAGCCCATCGGCATCCGTTTCCAATCCTTCATCATCGGAGCCGCACGCCGCCAAAGCAAGCAGCGCGGAGGCCGCCAATGCGGCGATGGTTGTTGATCTCTTTTTCATGGGGTGTCCTCCGGGGGTCGGGTAACTCGGGTGGTCGGGTAACTCAGATTGTCGGGTATCTCGATGATTCGGTGTGATCGAATGGCTTGCTCGCGGATGGCGATGTCAGATTGAATACTCGGGCGGCGTCTTGCTGGGAACAACAAGGTTGCGGATCGTGCCAAAGATGTGCGCGCGTAGCTCCGAGAACTCGGGAAGGGCGCGCGTGACCAGCTGGCTGCGTTGGTCCGGCAGGCCGATAGGCACAATCTCTTCGATGTGGCTGGGGGTTTTGGACAGGACGGCCACACGATCTGAGAGATACACGGCCTCGTCAACATCGTGGGTCACGAACACGAAGGTGGAACCCGTCTCCTTGCGCACTTGGAGGAGCAGATCCTCCAGATCGTTGCGGGTCTGGGCATCCACGGAGGCGAACGGTTCGTCCAGAACCATCACCTCGGGGCGGTAGGCGATGGCACGTGCGATGGCCACGCGTTGCTGCATTCCACCGGAGAGCTGCCACGGGTAGCGGCCCGATGCGCCTTCCAGCCCAACGCTCGCAAGGCATGAATTCACGCGCCCGGAGATTTCTTCCTTGTCTAAGCCCTGTGCACGCAGCGGCAACGCGATGTTCTTGCCCACGTTCATCCAAGGGTAGAGCGATCGGGAGTAATCCTGAAATACTAGCGCGATCTGGCGCGGTGGCCCGGTGATCTCCTGATCGTCCAGCAACACCTGCCCACTCGTGGGTGCGAGCAGGCCGGAGATGCAGCGAAGCAACGTTGTTTTGCCGGCGCCAGAGGGGCCAACGATGGAGAGAAACTCGCCATCATGAACCTCCAGATTCACGTCCCGCAGCACTTCTGTGCCCGAATCCGTGCGGCCGCGGGCTGGATAGGTTTTGTGTAGGCCCTCTACTTTCAGGCGAACATCCGTCATAGTTGATCCCTTCCGTGCAAGCCTCGGTCCCAGGCCAGTAGCCTGCGTTCAATCAGGCTGAAGATACTTGTGAGAATCATTCCGAGCAGTCCCAGAATAATGATGACTCCCCATACGCCCGTCTGATCGAACGAATTCTGTGCGGTGATAAGGAAATAGCCAATGCCTTGCGCAGATCCCGTCATCTCACTGGTCACCACCAGCACGAGTGAGAGCGGAATCGCCACGGTGATGCCGGCAACGGCACGCGGGGTCACGGCGGGCAGCACAACGTTCAGCTGCTTGGTGACGCCCGTGATGCCGAAGCTCTTGGCCGTATCGTGGGATTCGCGTGGGATTGAGCGCGCGCCGTCAATCACGTTGAGGAGGACGGGGAAGAACGTTCCCAGAGCGATAATGAAGATTTTCATCGAGTCCCCGAGTCCGAAAATCACCATTGCAAACGGGATGAGCGCGGTGGCTGGGATGGCCCGAACGAATTCGAGGGGAGGAGTAAGTCCGGTTCGCACGAGTCTTATTTGACCGACGACGAGGCCGACGACGATTCCCGCCAGAATCCCCAGCGTCAGGCCAACGGCTAGATTGGAGAGGCTGGAGAAGAGGTGCTCTTGGCCCTCACCTGTGAGCCAATACTCCCACACAGAGGTCAGGATATCGGGCAGAGGAGGGAAGTAGATTTCCTTGGCGTTGCTGGATGTCACCCACCAGATGGCGATGATGAGGATCGCGCCTGTCAGGCCCAGAAGGAATGAGGTTGATTTTCTCATCGTGCCTCATTTCTATAGGATTCGTGCCAGCTCAGAAGGCGCCGTTGTAGTGCCATCAGCAACGTGTTGAGTCCGAATCCGACAATCCCGATCACCAGAATATAGGCGTACATGACGGGAAGGTTGCCCACGGAACGTGCCTGCCCGAGCTGGTTGCCCAGTCCGTTCATGCCAACCAAAAGTTCTGAGGTGATGCACAGGATCAACGCTGTGTTGGAGGAGATTCGGATGCCCGTTAGGAGCTGGGGAAGCATAGACGGGATGATGAGGAAGCGGATACGCGCCCAGAGCGGCATCGAGTACGCAGCTGCTGTATCCCGGGCCACCGGGTCCACATCGCGCACCGCGGAGATTGCAGACATGAGCATCTGGAAGATCGCGGCGTAGGTTGCCAAAAAGACTTCCGAGGATTTGCCAGAGCCCATCGTGAGAATCACCAAGGGAATCATGGCGATCGACGGGATGGGCTTGAGGAACTCGATGGCCGGGCGGAAGAACGCTGAAAGATAGCGGGAGGATCCAAGGATGAGTCCAACGGTACTACCTCCCACAACCGCAATGGCAAGTGCCTGAATCCACGCGGTGAGCGTGGAACCAATGGCAACCCACAGTTCCGATGCTGCCACGAGGCGGGCGAGTTCGCTCACGATCTGGGTGGGAGCTGGAGCGAACCTCGTGGGAATGATGTCCGTAATTGATGCCAACTGCCACAGCGCCACCAACAGGAAGATCGTGGCGAGCGGTATGAGGAACCGGACGGAGCGCCGGTTGTAGTTGAGCATCATGGGCGGGCTCGCAGTTCCTCTGCGGGCGCGGCTATCAATTCTTCAGCGCGGCGGGCCAGCAGAGCCTTATCTACCTTGTTGGTGCCGGACAGTGGGAAGCTCGTTTCGAAGAACACGCGGCGCGGGTGGGCGTATGGCTCCAGATTGTCCAATGCCCATGAACGCAGCTCAGCCTCCGTGATGTCTTCTCCGGGCACAGGCACAACGAACGCAACGGGTTTTGCTCCCTTGAGGCTGTCCGCAATAGGCACCACAGCGGCTTCCTGAACCGCTGGGTGGTTCTCCAGCACCTTTTCCACGGCGGCGGGGTACACGTTCTCCCCGCCTGAGGTAAACATGTCATCAACGCGCCCGCGGAAGAAGTAGAACCCCTGCTCATCGCGTTCGAATAGATCGCCCGTCATGTAGAAGCCGCGATCATCGATCGGGCTTGGGACATCGGGGCGGTCTTTGTAACCGAGCATTTCGGCGGGGGAAGCTAGGCATAGTTCGCCGGTGACGCTGTTCCCGGGCGTGGTGCCCGAGCCGCTAGCCGTCGTGCCCCGCGAGTTGCGCGCCGCACTGTCGGCAGCTCCCTCAGAGACGAGAACGTTGCCCTCAGGATCGCGTAGCTCTACTCCCACCGCGGGATGAGCGATGCCCACCGAACCAGGCGGAACCGGAAGGGTTGAGTGCGGCGCAAAGGCCACTGGACCGGATTCGGTGGTGCCGAATCCGAGAGAAAAGACGGCATCGGGGAACACACGCTTGCTTTCCTCGATCAGCTCATCGGACATGGGTGCGGAGCCGAGCCACACCTCGTCCACACTGGACAGATCCAAGGAGGGATCGCGGTGGCGAAGCGCCAGAGCCATCATCGGTGGAACGCCGGTGATTCGGGTGACGCCGTAATCGGCTACTGCCTGCAGGAAACCCGCGGCCTCAAATGAGGGTTGAAGTACCACGTGATCACCGTGAAGGAGGGCGGCCTGAACTGTTGCCAACGCATTCATGTGGTAGAGCGGTGCGGCAACCAGCAGCACGCGATCCCTACCATCGGAGTAGCGCTCGCCGGTCTCCATGATCCATTCGTGAGAGGCATGCGAACGGACCACGCCCTTTGGCGCCCCGGTGGAGCCTGAGGTGTACAGGATCATCGAACGGTCGGAGCCTGAGACGGCTGCGGGATTGACGCCGCCAGTCGTGGCCCGGCTAGCCCCGTCTTTCAAAGCCGCGTCCTTCAAGGAGTCCTGAGAATCAGCGGAGTCCCTAGAAGGTGAAGCGGCAACCTCGGAGAGAAGATGAACTGGCAGGGCTGCCGCTTCGGCGTCAAGAACACCGCTGCCCTGATGGCTGAGCCGATCATCCGAGTCCACGAGGATGAGAGAGGTGCCGGAGTTGCTCAGCACGTAGCTCAGCGCAGAGGCGGGGAACTTGTAGCTCAGCGGAACGGCCACGCCACCTGCCCGCATGATCGCGAAGAACGCCACGAGGAAATCGATCGAGTTGATCCCGATGATGGCAACGGCTGTGCCTAGGCCAACGCCGTGTTGTTCTAGTCTGGCCTGCGCTGTGTTGACCCGTGCCAGAAAATCACCGTAGGAGACGCTCTCTGGGTGATCGCCGGTCAGGCTGATCGCAAGCTTTTCAGGGCTGGCGGAATTAATGGCTGCGCCGATGTTGCCAAAGGAGAGAGCATCACTCACGCCTACTGCGAGTGGGCGGTTGGAAGCAGTGGCTGCGCCGGAGTTAGGGGTTGTCGTGCCGAGATGAGAAGTGCTGGCCGTGGCGGTCACGCCGGAAGCGGTGGCTGTGCCGGACGTACCAGCTTGAGCCTCCGGGTTACCTGCTGAGAATGCGATCGGTGTTGCAGCGGATGCCGCGAACGTGCCACGGGCGATGGCAGCGGTCTTCTGCCCCGCCCCATGCACCTTGGCCTCTGCGAAGGCGACCCCGCGCCCCGGTTTGATCAACCGTCCGGTCACGATGAGCTTGCCTGGGGTTGCGGGGCGCAGGTATTGGGTGCTTAGTTCGATGGTGGGCGCTGGACCGCCGATTGTTCCCGTGAGAGAGAAACATGCCGCGGTATCTAGCAAGGCAGAAAGAATGCCGCCGTGAACCACGTCAGCGCTCTGCGCATTTGTCCACTCGGCCCGAGAATCCGCCTCTAGCGTGATCGAATCGCGGGTCAATTCAGTGACCCGCAGCCCGAGCCACCGGTTGAAGGCGCCAGCCTCCAGAACGGCTTGTATGTCCTCTAACGAGGGAAGTGCGGTCATTCAGCCTCACCCCACGGTGCAACAATCACCTTGCCGGTGACGCCGCGGTTCTCCAAACGCTCTAATGCGGCGGGTGCCTCCTCAAGGCTGAGCACCGAATCGATGACGGGATGGAAATCGTGGCGGTCCACCAGATCAACCAGAGCCTCGATATCCTCGCGGCCGAATCCGTTCGATCCCTGCACCTTGAGTTCGAAGCTCCAGATGTAGCGCAGATCCTCGGCTGGGGCGAAGCCTGCCGTTGCTCCAGCTACCAAGATCGTGCCGCCCAACTTCGTGGACTTGAGCGTGGGATGCCACGTATCGCCGCCCGTGTTATTGATCACCACATCGAACCCGGTGTCCGTTGAGTTACGCGAGGGCTTACCAACGTTTTCACGGGTCCACTTATCGATCCCGATCTCGCGGTAATTGAAGTAATCGTCCGCGCCGATGGACAGGAGGCGTTCACCCTTTTCCTTGGAGCCAACGGCGGCCACAACGTAGGCGCCCAGCTGCTTGGCCAGCAGCACGGCGGCGGTGCCAACTCCGCCGGATGCACCGAGCACCAGCACCTTGTCTCCCGCCTTCACAGCGTTCTTGCCCACCACCATGCGGTGAGCGGTTCCGTAGGCAACCGGCATGGCCGCCGCCTCGGCGAAGCTCACCGTATCGGGGAGGGGGATGATCTGGCCGGCTTCTGCTAGCGCGTATTCGGCCAGCCCGCCATCCTGAACTTCTCCCATGAGGTTGAACTTAGAATCGAGCGGATTTACGAGAACGCGATCGCCCACGTGGATATCCTCCACGCCTTCGCCAACCTCAACGATTTCGCCAGCGATGTCCAAGCCTGGGACAACCGGCATGGGGATGGTGATCCCGGGCATGCCCCGCACCGTGAAGATGTCGTGATAGTTCAACGAGGTGGCGCCCACCTTGAGCACCACCTTGCCGGTGGTGGCCTCCGGGCGGGGGTAATCGCCCTCAACAGTTAGATTCTCAACGGTGCCGTGGTTCCGGAGGACCACTGCCTTCATCGTGTTCAAGATGACTCCTATGGATTGGTGGTGCGATGGCCACAATGCGTTCCAGATGTGAGGAATGCGGGATTGAAACACGTCCCGCATGGTCCTTGTGGGCGGCGGGAAATCCTCGGTATTTCTTAGATGCTCCAGATACCTGCTGGCCCGCTCACTTCGAGGCACAGGCGTGCCGCGGTAGAACAGGACGGACAATCCTCAGTAGAGGCGGTCTGGATCTCAATGGCGGTTCCCATGGCCGCCAGCTGCATTCGGACCTGAGGGACGTCATCGCCCGAAAGGTAGAAACCATGCAGATCGGCCTTCGCCGCAGTGGAATAGGCAGGGGAAACAGAATCCTGCCAGTCAATGATGAAGGGGAGAGCACCCGCCGATGGGGGAGTCAGCCGCCATTCAAGAAGGTTGCCATCAGGAGTGCGCCGGGAGAGTGCGTCCAGCGAGCCAACGTCAATTCCCGCTTCCGCGGCCTTCGCAACGGCGGCGTCCGCATCATCTGGGTGAATGGCCCACGTAGAGACGGCCGCCTGCGGCAGCTCATCGAGTCCAAAGGGATAGGGGCCATCGGGGTGAGGAAGTGATTCGTCCACGCCCACGATCTCGAGGTAATGCCCGCCACCGAAGGTGACCAAGTAGTTGCGGGTTCCCAAGCTTTCGTGCGATCCGCCCTTTTCGGGACGGATGCCTGTGGCCCGTTCGAACTCATTCACCGTTGCCTCAAGTGTTGGTGTGGCAACAACGATGTGGTCAAGAAGCGGTGGAATCACAGATGTACCGTGTGTCATGACTTCCCTCCAAATCGTTCATCGGGTTCCAGATGGTCCCGGAACTCTGTCCATGCAGCTATCTTGGCAAACACTTGATTGTTCTCGATAGATAATTTCAGGATTCGAACTGTCTGTAAACCTATTAAGCTGGTAGGGAATAAGAGATAATGGCCATAGTTAGCGAAATGTCTCCTCCACCACCATGGCGCCTTGTGATGAAGATTACGGTCGAGCGTACGCTGCCACGCCGTCGTCGTCAAAAACAATGAAATCGGCCACGCTGGTCCCGCTAACCACGCAATCAAATCACCTAAATCTGGCGTCCCACCACCGTTTGACCAGCTTCGCCACCATGTCCTCATGCCGAGACTCATTGCCGGTGGGCGCCGCAGGGTCAAGGATGGACCGAGAGATCGAAGGGAAGTGTATGACTACTCCATCAACACCAGGTGGTTCGCCGTCACGAAAAGCGAACCGGGGCGCGTTTTCCGGACGCAATGCATTTATTTTTGCGGCGATTGGATCGGCGGTTGGGCTTGGCAACATTTGGCGTTTCCCGTATGTGGCCTATTCGAACGGTGGCGGCTCGTTCATCCTGCCGTACATCATCGCGCTAGTGACAGCCGGAATTCCGCTCCTTTTCCTCGACTATGCGATCGGGCACCGCTACCGCGGATCGGCTCCGCTTTCCTTCCGCCGCCTTCATCGGCGCACCGAACCGCTCGGGTGGATTCAGGTGATGATCTGCTTCGTGATTGGCGTGTACTACGCGCTCATCCTCGCGTGGGCCATACGCTACTTCTTCTTCTCCTTCACCAAGGAATGGGGCGATGATCCGGCGGGATTCTTCGCGGAGTCGTTTACCAAATCTGTGCCCGCCGAAGAGGCGTCCTTCAGCTTGGACTTCGTTCCGGGTATTGCCATCCCATTGCTTCTGGTGTGGGTAGGCGTGATCGTGGTGCTGGCGCTCGGCGTTCAAAAGGGCATTGCTGGATCATCCGCCGTTTTCATGCCGCTACTCGTGGTGATGTTCGTTGTGCTGGTGATCGTTGCCCTCACACTCCCGGGTGCGAGTGCCGGGCTGGACGCGCTCTTCACTCCAGACTGGGGGGCGCTCACTAATCCCACCGTGTGGGTGGCGGCCTACGGGCAGATATTCTTCTCGCTCTCCGTGGCCTTTGGCATCATGCTGACCTATTCCTCCTACCTCAAGAAGGACGAGGATCTGACGGCTCCCGGGCTTCTGGTTGGCTTCTCCAACTCCAGCTTCGAAATCCTTGCGGGTATTGGCGTATTCGCGGCGCTCGGCTTCATGGCGGGAACCACCGGCCAAGCCATCGATGAAGTTGCCGGCGGCGGTATCGGCCTTGCGTTCATCGCCTTCCCCGCGATCATCAATCAGGCGCCACTGGGTGCGCTCATTGGGGTGTTGTTCTTCGGTTCGTTGGTATTCGCGGGCTTCATCTCCATGATCTCCATCATCGAAGTGATCGTTGCGGCGGTTCAGGACAAGCTCGGGATGGGGCGCGTGCCTGCCGTCATGGCCGTTGGTGTACCCATGGCGGTGGTGTCACTGCTGCTTTTCCCCACAACAACCGGCATGAACCTGTTGGATATCACCGATGCGTTCATCAACAACTTCGGCATTGTTGGCGTGGCCCTTTTGGCTACCGTGACGCTCACGGCGGCATTCGGCGCCCTGCCAACGCTCCGCAATCACTTGAACCGATCCAGCTCCTTTAAGGTGGGGCGCATCTGGCAGCTGTTCGTGGGCGGGGTAGCTCCGATCATTCTGGGCTTTACGCTGATCAACGAAGTCCAGCGCACGTTCGCCGAAGGGTACGGCGGCATGCCGGACTGGTTCGTTAACGTGTTTGGCTGGGGGATGATCGTCCTCGTGGTTCTCATGGCCCTCGTTCTCACGGCTATCCCGTGGGGGCCGCGCTCCAACGCGCACACGCTCGATTCCGATGGCGATAAGATACCGCCGCCCATCTTGGACCGGCTGGTGGATCAAGGCCGTTTCGGCCCCGCCAAGTCCGATCCCACTATCGCCGGGTACATCCTGCCCGATCTGGACGAACGCGCCGTTGCCGCCGAAGAATATAGGCACGAACACGGGAACGGCGGGCGTCACGGCGGCGAATCGGATTCTGTATCGAAAGGTTCCGGATCGCAGAACGCCAAGTCCGAACCGCAGGATGCCAAGGACCGCAAGGAGGCTCGCTCATGAGTGGAGCAGCAATTGCCATGATGTGCGTGGCCATGTTTGTTATCTGGGGCGGGATGATCGCCTCCGCCGTGTACTTGCGGAAACACCCGGAAGGATCGGTGCAGCTTCTTGATGAGTTTGGACGGCCGGTTGATCACCCCATGCTGGACGTGGATCACGAGGATTAAGTAGCGGTGGGAACGTGCGCGCTGGCCGCGCCCCACGCCAGACACGCCCGGATCACCGCCAGACAAGTGCGCGCCGGCCGCGCGCAACACCCCCAACTGCTGAGGGGCTACGGAGGTACCGCTGAGGGGGCACGGAAGGGAGCACTGAGGTACCACGGACGGCCAACCCAACCTCCCACAAATCCCAAAAGTGTTGCGTACGCCATAGTTGAGGGAATACTGTGAGTGTGTCTGTAAGAAGGCTCACGCAAACAGGAGTGCGCGGGCTGCCCGTATAACTAAACAAGGTTGGGGGATGGGATGAAGTCTCGCAGAACAAGGCTGTCCGGTCTGGTAGCCGCTGGAGCAGCGGTGGCGCTTGTGGCCGCATGCGGTGGGTCCGGAGATGAAGGCGGCGGCGATGAAGCAGAGCCCGAGGTCACGATTGACGGAGATTTTTCCGGCGAAACATTGAATGTCGCGGCGGCGTGGTCCGGTGGCGAACAAGATAATTTTGAACTGGTGCTGGACGAATTCGAGGAGCAGACGGGGGCAACCGTCAATTACACGAGCTTCGGAGATAACGGTCCGGCGTATTTGCAAACTCAGCTGGAGGGAGGCAACCCACCCAACGTTGCGGTGATCGGCCAGCCCGCGTTGTTGCAGTCACTGGCTGCTGATGGCGATTTGGTGCCGCTAAGCGATGATGCGGTGGCAACGGTTGAAGAGAACTTTGACGAGAGCTGGGTGGATCTGGGTTCCGCGGATGACACGCTGTATGGCGTGTGGTTCAAGGCGGCGCACAAGTCCACCGTCTGGTACAACGCGGATATTTATGATGAAGCGGGTGCCGAGGTTCCGACGAATTGGAATGGTTTCCTCGATCAGCTCCAACTCATTTCGGATGCCGGGTATGACGGCATTTCGGTTGGCGCGGATGTGGGCTGGCCGCTGACGGACTGGTTCGAGAACGTGTACCTACGCACGGCCGGACCTGATCTGTATGATCAGCTGGCAAACCATGAGATCCCATGGACGGACGAATCGGTGACCGTGGCGCTCGAGACGCTGGCAGAGCTCTGGGATTCTGACGTGGTCCAGTCCGGAGGCGCCCAGCGTTCCTTCCCAGATAGCGTGACGGCCGTGTTCGGCGCTGATCCGCAGGCTGGCACCGTGTTCGAAGCCGATTTCGTGGCGGGCAACATCGCTGAGGATGGCAATTCCACCGTTGGGGAAAACGCGCTGTTCTACGATTTCCCGTCCATCAACGGTTCCCCGGCATCGGTGGTTTCCGGCGGTGACGTCGCGGTAGCGATGGTGGATGATGAAGCAACGGCGGCCCTCATGGATTATCTGGCAACGGCTGAGGCCGCTGAGATCTGGATCCCGCACGGTGGGCTCCTTTCGCCCAACCAGCAAGTAGATACCTCGGTGTATCCCGATGATGTTTCCCGGGAGATCGCCGAATCGCTAACCGAAGCGGAGACTCTTCGCTTCGATATGTCGGATCTTGCCCCGAGCGCCTTCGGAGGTACTCCAGGCCAAGGGTTCTGGCAGGAAATGATTAGCTTCTACGAGGATCCCACGGATATTGAGGGAACCCAGCAGCGTCTGGAGGATGCTGCAGAGGCTGCGTACTAGCCCCTAAGAAGCAACATGATTCGGTGGGTTCGGCGCTGTCTGGGCCCACCGAATCCGTTTGAAAGGACAATCCGTGACCGCCACCGCCACTGAGATTCCTCCCGCTCCCAAGCAGGCCGCGCCCGCTCCTCGGCACGTCCGGTGGAAGCACGGGCTGCTCATCGCCTCGTTCGTGGCGCCCGCACTCATTATGTTGGGTGCCTTCGTGGTGTATCCGATTATTTTCACGCTCGTGCGCTCGTTCTACGACGCATCGGGCGGCGATTTCATCGGTTTCGAGAACTACATCCACATGTTCACGAACGATTCCACCTACACGGCGATCCGCAATAACGTCATGTGGGTGATCGTGGCCCCGCTTACGTGTACGTTCCTTGGTCTGATTTTCGCGGTGATGATGGAGCGCGTGCGCTGGAAAACGGCCTTCCGCCTCATCATTTTCATGCCGATGGCCATCTCGATGTTGGCCGCCGGGGTCATTTTCCGCACGATGTTCCAGGAGGATCCGAACCTCGGGGTGGCGAACGCCGTCGTTTCCGGCGTTCACGGGGCGTTTAGTGACGAAGCGAGTTATCCCGGAGCCAGAGTTCGTGAGGGGTTCGATATTTCGGACGACGACGGCGCCCTCGCTTCTACCGATTCCCTCAGCGCCGGTAGCTCTGTGGACTTCCCATTGATCGGGGTCAAGCAGGGTGACCTTCCCGAGGATGCCGTTCAGGCGGCGCAGCATTCTGGGGCAAATGACTCGCAGATTTCTGGAACGGTGTTCCTTGATGTCATTCGCGGAGGCGGCGGGACGCAGGGGCAGATTGATGAAGGCAAGAGCGGTCTACCCGGTATTCGGGTAGACGCGGTGGATGCCAACGGCGATGTGGCGGGAAATGCCACCACGGGACCGGATGGAACCTATGTGATCGAGGGGTTGGATCCCGGCGGGGACTACCGGATCGCGTTGCCGCCCACGAATTTCGAGCAGGGCTTTCAAGGCGTATCGTGGCTAGGCCCATCGCTCATCAACGCGGTGATCATCTTGTCTTACGTGTGGATCTGGGCCGGCTTCGCCATGGTGATGATTGCCTCCGGCCTATCGGCCATTGATCGAACCCTACAAGAGGCTGCGCGAACGGACGGTGCCAACGAGTGGCAAGTGTTCCGAAAAATCACGGCGCCCCTCCTTTCGCCGGTCATCGTGGTAGTTCTTGTCACCCTTATCATCAATGTGCTCAAGATATTTGACCTTGTGTATGTAATAGCTCCCGGCCAATCCAAGCCCGCATCCAACGTGATAGCCGTGGAGATGTGGACGGCATCATTCGGTGGCGGAAACGATCATGGGTTGGGATCGGCGCTCGCGATCTTGCTGCTGATTCTCGTCTTACCATCCATGATCATCAACGTGCGCCGGTTCAGGGAGGAGTCCAGCCGATGAGTACGAATGAAGTGCAAGCAGTGTTGGATTCGCCCGATTCTCAGAATGAAGAGGACTCTGGGCGCACAGCGGCAGTGGTTCGGCCAGCGCGTCCCAAGAAGCCTGTGGCCCAGCGGATTCGGCAATGGCGTAGTCAACGTCCTGCTGATCGCGGTGGCGGTTTTCTGGCTGGTCCCGACAATAGGATTGTTCCTGACCTCGCTGCGCGCACCGGGAGATAATGCCTCGTCGGGGTGGTGGACGGTGTTCACTCAGCCAGCCCAGCTCACGATCGAGAACTATCAGAACCTCCTGTCCAATCCCACCATCACCGGATCGTTCTGGAACACTGTGGTGATCGCGGTTCCCACAACTATTCTCGTGGCCTTGTTCGGTGCGCTCGCGGCCTACGCGTTTGCGTGGATGAAGTTCCCTGGACGGGACTGGCTGTTGATCGCTGTCATCATCCTGCTTGCCGTTCCGCTTCAGGTGGCCTTCATTCCGTTGGCTCGCATGTTTGGGACCCTCGGTATTTCCGGCAGTGTTGTTGGCGTGATTCTCTTTCACGTGTCCTTCGGGTTGCCATTTGCCATTTTCCTCCTGCGCAACTTCTTTGTGCAGATACCGGGCGAGCTGCTCGAATCGGCGCGAATCGATGGGGCAGGGGAATGGCGAATCTTCTTTACGATTGTGCTGCCGCTGGGCTTGCCAGCCATTGCTTCCCTGTCCATTTTCCAGTTCCTGTGGACGTGGAATGACATGCTGGTGGCTCTGATTTTCACCAACTCCGGCTCGCAGCCATTGACGGTGGCTATCCAGACCCAACTGCGCCAGTTCGGATCGAACATTGACGTGCTCTCCTCAGGAGCATTCTTGTCCATGCTTGTCCCGCTGTTCGTGTTCTTCGCCTTCCAGCGTTACTTCGTTCAGGCGTTGCTGGCCGGCTCGCAAAAGTAATACGTCTCTGAGAGGCAAGAAAGTGGGGAGTGTGAGGGGGATTCAACTCCCCCTGAGCGATATGTCTCCGTGAGACAGGAGAGTGGGAGGGACGCGGCTGTGATGCCGGGTCCCTCCCACTGACTAGTAGTGGACGCGTCCTCGAGTGAACGTCCTGCTCTAGGTGTGAACACACCCTGTCTAGGTGCGAACAACCTGCCTAGGCGCGAACGCCCTGCCGCGCAATTGCCGCCTTGTGAGCGATTGGCACAGAACGTGCCTCGGGCAGAGTCCAACTCTTGGTTAGGATGCGCGCCTGCGCATGACGTAGGCGATGATTCCAGCCGCAGCTGCACCAATCGCGAGTCCGCCGATTCCAAAGAGCCACGGAGTGGAATCGATGCCCGAGTTTGCGGTGTTCGGGCGTCCAGTCAGCTGGACGGCGCTGTAGTCAGGGATGTTATCCGGGTCCCCGTAGGTGCCAGCGCGATCGAGCGTTGATCCGTCAGTCCAGCCGCCGCCAACATCGCAGTTCATGCGATCGCGGGAGGCCGCGTCAGACTGTAGGTCCATCGGGAGGGAACGGGCAGAGGCGCTGGTGCCATCCGTGATCTCAACGTCCGGTACATGAAGGCCACCGTCAGCGCGAGACTGCGTCAGGGTGTCATCCAAGAGATAGTTGCCTAAACGCAAACCGTCCAGCGCACGGGACTCGGTAGCAGCCGTCAGGATTGTGGTGCTCTCATCCCCGTCATCTAGAGCATTTTCAGCTTGCTGCAGCGTATTCTCCCACTGCGCGATACTCTCAGCGTCGTAACCTTCGAAGGCAGCGGTGACGCCCGGTAGGTAATCCTCAGGGCGTGAGCACGTCGCGTACATTAACTGCTTGTAGGTTTGGGTGGCGTACTCGGTGGCCTCTTGCTCGGCGTACTCAGGATCAATGTAGTTTTCCGACGCTCCAGCAGTCAGGTACCTGTGCTGGGAGAATTCCTCCGGCAGATCTTGGGTCCCGATAGCGATTGGAGTATAGGGCGCAGTAACCGCAGCGGTAGGAGCTACCCACAGTGTTGCCAGCGAATTATCGGCAAGATCATCCTTGAGCTGGGCAACGTGGCCGTAGCCCGAACGATCATCAGACCACCGTGGATCGCGAACAATTCTCATGACATCTTCAAGCTTGATGTCATCAAGCTGCTCGAATTCCTCTTCGAGGGAGACAGGGTTGCGGTAGGGAGCCGTGTCATCCGGGCTGGCAACAGTTCCAACCTCAAACTCGTCGGTGGGGAAGGGTTCCTGATAGACATCCTGAAGATTGAACGAATCGTCCGTTTCGGGGTCATACCAGCCCTGCTCCTCGGCGAAGGATACAAGGTTATCTGAGCCGACGAAATCAGGGTTGTCTCCGTTCACGGCATCAACGGGGAAGTCGTGAATGTAACCGGGGTAGTTGACGCGGATCTCATCTGGGCCAAGGCGCTCTGCGGCCCACAATCCCTCGCCACCAGCAAACTCGATGAACACCCAGCCTTCGTTCTCATCAGCAAAGAGGTGGGAGTTACCGCCGTAGGTGGTGTAGCCGTATTCGTCGATCAGTTCTCCGAGGATGTCAACAGCTTCGCGAGACGATCCCGCGCGCTCCATAGCGATGCGCGAAAGGTCGGAGTACTGGGGCCCCGTTTGGTCGGTGGGTGTCATGTCCACGAGTTCTTCGCGGGAGTTGGACCAGACGTCGCGTGCGGCGAGGTTTTGATCGTTGAGCCCGCCGTTGGTTAGCGGTGCCGGCATACCTGTGAATTCAGAGTAATTCGAGGTGATGTAACGATTAGTGTGTTCAGCCTGCGGGATTGTGGAGAGTTCGCCCGGCATATCTGCTTCGTCAGTAGCCCCAACGGTAATTTCTGAGCCCTCGGGATGGTCCTGCTCTGGAACTATCTCTACCCAATGGCTGGACGGTTCGTGCCCGAAGCCGCCCAACATGGTGTAGCCGTCTTCTGTGAGTTCCTTGCCAACATAGACGGCAAAGGACTTGTCAGGTTCATCGAATTGGTCATCTGATGCCTGTGCTTGCGGTGCAAGAGGTGGCTCTGGCTCAAGCGGCATCGCTTGAGCTGGTGCGGCGAATCCACTCAGGGTGGTTATCAGGGCTGCAGAAGCAGCTAGGACGGTGGACGTTTTGGCTAATTTGCTGAATCTCATCAGTATCCTATCGATCTGTTATCGATGTGCTGGTCGGTGGTGTAATCGTTCTGGTGGCAGTCTTCCTTCCTGTCGTTCTTGGTGCCCAAGTCCGTTGGCTCAGGCCGAAAGCCTTGTGTTCACGGGTTTCGAGACTTTGGCACTCGCCTTGTCTCCGCGGGTTCCGGGAACTCGGTTGCCCGTTGACACAAGGCTGTTGAGTCTAGGGGACCCAATTGGGCCTTTCCAATAAATCCATAACGTGGGATGTGGTGGTTTCTCTCCAGTGGATGAATACTAGGTGAAGGTTTCATGGGCGAGGACCAGCGTGACCTTTTATCTCCAACGCAATACTGCGTGACGATGTCGGAGGGCGAGCGGCAGTTGTGCGGGTTATCCCCAGACGGGGATATTGCCGAACGCGATGGTGGAGATGACACGTAGACTGTGCCTGTGAGTATGGCACTGTACCGGCGATACCGGCCCCAGAAGTTTCAAGATGTGATTGGCCAAGAGCAAGTCACCAAGCCGTTGATGGCTGCACTTCGTGCGGGAAAAACCGCGCATGCTTATCTGTTCTCAGGGCCGCGAGGATGTGGCAAAACAACCTCGGCCCGCATTCTGGCGCGCTGCTTGAACTGTGAGCAGGCTCCAACCGATACCCCCTGCGGTGAATGTGAATCGTGCCGTGAGCTTGCCGCCGAAGGTTCTGGCTCCCTAGACGTCGTGGAGATGGACGCTGCCAGCCACGGTGGTGTGGATGATGCCCGCGATCTCATCGAGCGTGCGTCGTTTGCTCCTGCACGTGATCGCTACAAGATCTTCATTATTGACGAGGCCCACATGGTCTCCAACCAAGGTTTTAACGCGCTCCTCAAGTTGGTGGAGGAACCCCCGCCGCACATCAAGTTCATCTTTGCTACTACTGAGCCTGAGAAGGTTATCGGCACCATCAGGTCCCGTACCCATCACTATCCGTTTAGGCTGGTGCCGCCGGATGAGCTCGAGAGCTACCTTGGCCAGATCTGCGGCGAAGAAGGCGTACAGGTTGGCGCCGGAGTTTTACCTTTGGTTGTCAGGGCAGGCGGGGGATCTGTTCGCGATTCGCTTTCCGTTTTGGATCAGCTCATCGGAGGATCGGAAAGTGACTCCCTCGCCTATGAGGCGGCCATTGGCCTTCTTGGCTTTACTGATGGTTCGCTGCTCGATGATGCGGTGGAGGCGCTCGCGGCGCGCGATGGCGCCACGCTTTTCGCAGTTATTGATCGCGTGGTCCAATCCGGGCATGATCCGCGCCGATTCGTGGAGGATCTGCTCCAGCGGCTGCGGGACATCGTGGTGATTGCTCTGGCGGGAGAGTCAGCCCACGACGTGCTGGTCTCGGTTCCCGATGATCAGTATGAGCGAATGGTCCAACAGGCGGGGCATCTGGGTGCGGCCCGGTCAAGCTACAGCGCAGATCTGGTGAACGATGCGCTCTCGCAAATGGTTGGCGCCACGTCCCCCCGTTTGCAGCTGGAACTCCTGTGTGCGCGTTTGCTGCTACCGCCGCAGCGTGCTGATGGTCAGGCTCCAGCGCAGGCAGCATCTAGCGGTCACGGCGATTCAGTCCAGCCTAGCCCGGCACGGAACAAGCCCGCTGAGCGCCCGGTGCGCCCGGCATCGGCAACCCGTGAACAGAAGGCTCCGGCTGGCCCCGGTAATCCGAGTGTTCCCGGGCGTCAGATTCGCCCGGAGTGGGCGGCGCCTGAAGCGGCACCGGCAACGGAACAAGCTGCGAGGTCTGATCGGGCCGGATCCGCCAGTCCTGCGAGAGCTCGAGCAGAGCAATCAGAAGCTACGCCTGCCGAGCAACCGGGAAAGGTTCAAGCGGCAACTCCTGAGACCGTCCCAGACACTCGGCCCAAGAGCCCGCAAACATCTCGGCCCGATCAGTCGGTTGAAACTCAACCCGCACAATCTGAAGCGGCAAGTAGGTCTCAGACCAATCAACCGGTCGATGATCAGAGCGCGCAACCTGAAGGGCTCGAAACGCCTCGGCCTGAGCAGCCAGCTGAAGCTCCAGCAATCCCTCAGGACTCGGGGGATGTGAGCATTATCCGCCAGCGATGGAAGGAAATCGTTGCGGAAGTTCAGGCTCATTCAAAGTCCACCGCTGCTCTCATCCAGACGAATGCTCAGGTTGGGAGCCTCGAAGGCGGCGTCCTGACACTCCTGTTCCAAACACAAGGCCTTGCCACGACCTTTAATAGCCGCGGGCACGCCCCGCGCGTCCAGTCCGCTCTGCACGATGTTCTGGGGATCGATGCCACAGTTGAGGCCGCGTCGGGAGGCGATGGTGCCGGCCCAAAAGCGCGGGCCGTCGCGGCGGCCGGCCCCAGTAATTCACCCACTGTCCTAGCAACGGGCGCCCTGACTGACACCGCCACGAATCTCGGGAAGAACTCACCCAATGTCCCGGCCATAAGCTCTGACGAACCAGCGCGCGATCAAGAGCATCAAATTCAACAGCTGAGGCCCGAACCCGCAGAAGTGGCGGAGCAGCCGACGCCCGTCGCGAAGGAACCTGCGCAGCCGACGCCTGTCACGAAGGAAGCTGCGCAGCCGACGCCTGTCGCGAAGGAAGCTGAGCATCGCCAGGCTGGCCCAGCCGATCCAGCTGGTGTTCTGGCGCTGCTCTTGGATTCGCCGGAAAACAACGGTAGTGCCGAGCCGCAAGAGGTTCAGTCAACGCCCGTATCCGCTGCCGAGTCTCAACGCGGGCCCAGCCTTGATACGAATACCGGATATGACGCCGCACCCGCTGAGACGGATGGGCCAGCAGGGCCTGAACGAGAGACCATGTCCGTTGCGGTGACTGACCCGGCGCCGGAGGACGGCGGCACTCCCTATTTTCCGCCAGAGCCCGAACCGGAGCCGTGGCTAGATGAGCCGGAAGCATCTAGCTCGGCGGCCATGGCGGACCATGAAGCGATGCAAGTCTCGGAGCCGGCACGTCCTCTTGGGCAGTCACCTACCTCGAGATCTGAGGAACCGGCGGATCGTACGGGACAAGCTAGTCCGCACGTTAGCGCTTCGGAGGGCAACGGTTCGTTAGGCAGTACGTCGGACGTCAATGGGGCGCGGGGCCATTCTCCGGACACGAGCGATGTCCCGTTCTATGCCCAGCAAATGCCCACCCCGCGCCGTCCGGAGGATATCGATCCCGGCGGAAGCCTGCCAGCCGGGAGTCGCGCATCGAGCGCGACCAGCACTGCCCAGACACCTAGTGCACCCAGCACTGCCCAGACACCCAGGGGATCTAGCTACAGCCAAGCGCCGAGCGGGCCCAGCTCTGCCCAGGCTCCTGGTGCACCCAGTTCTACCCAAGCGCCCAGCGCACCCTCTCCATCCTTCGCGCTGCCGTCCAAGCCACGTCCGCAGTCCGCTGGTGGCCCGAGTTCGAACCGCTCTGTCTCTGACCGGATCCGCGAGATGCACGGTGGCAGCAGCTCCAGCCCAGCCGATCCGGGACCGTTCGCGAGCCAAGGCGGGCGTGGGCTGGGATACGGAGCAACTGATCGCGGCTATGCTGGTTCCGCTGATTCCCACGAAGACGCCGATGATGATGGCGTTTCGCCCGATGATCCCACAATTGCGCAGTCCAACCTTGTGGGAATTGAGGTTGTACTCAACACGTTCAAGGGAACAGTGATTGACGAAAAGACTGGAAATGGAGAGTAGATAATGGCGGGAGTTTACGATGGAGCTGTCCAAGAGCTCATCGATGAACTGGGGCGGCTCCCAGGAATTGGCCCCAAGAGCGCGCAGCGCATCGCCTTTCATCTGCTTGAACAGGATTCGGCTGAGGTAGATGCCCTCGTGGGCGCGATCCAGCATGTGAAGCAGCGCGTCCACTTCTGCAACATCTGCGGGAACGTCACAGAAGGAGAAACCTGCTCCATCTGCAATGACGTCCGCCGCCTCGATGCAGTGATCTGCGTTGTTGAGGAAGCCAAGGACATCGTGGCAATCGAGCGAACCCGAGAGTATCGCGGCCGCTATCACGTGCTGGGCGGGTCGATTAACCCGATTCAGGGAGTCGGTCCAGAGGACCTGCGTATCCGGGAACTCCTCACTCGCTTGCAGGATGGCAAGGTCACGGAAGTCATTCTGGCAACAGACCCCAACATCGAAGGCGAGGCAACAGCGGCCTACCTCATCAGGCTCCTAGTGCCAATCGGAGTTTCTGTGTCTCGATTGGCCTCCGGCCTGCCGGTAGGCGGAGATCTTGAGTACGCGGATGAGATCACACTCTCGCGCGCCTTCGAAGGCCGTCAGCGCGTCCATACTGCAGCCGGAGCTGAATAGCCAAAAACGGCGACGTTCCGGGGATTTCAGTGTGGCTCGCGCCTCAATTGTGGCCGCTGTCTCATGTCCACGTGCCGATACGTCCCGAATAGTGGGAATGTGCGGCGGTTACGATGATTACGTCGATCAAAGGAGCACCCTATGGCACTCATTGTGCAGAAGTTTGGCGGATCATCTGTAGCTGACGCTGCGAGCATTAAGCGCGTGGCTAAGCGGATTGCCGAGACTAAGCGAATGGGTAACGACGTCGTCGTCGTCGTTTCTGCTATGGGTGACACTACGGACGATCTCATCGATCTTGCCGAACAAGTAACGAACAAACCGCCGTCCCGTGAAATGGATATTCTCCTCACGGCTGGGGAACGAATCTCCATGGCTCTTCTGGCCATGGCTGTGACCGACGAGGGTATCGAAGCACACGCATACACCGGCCAGCAGGCTGGACTGCTCACCGACGATCGGTACGGGCAGGCCTCGATTCTCGGAATTGTTCCCGAGCGGATTCTTCGCACCGTCAAGGACGGCGCTGTTGCGATTGTCGCAGGGTTCCAAGGAGTGAACTCGCAAAATGATGTGACAACGCTTGGACGCGGCGGTTCCGATACGACGGCCGTAGCATTCGCCGCAGCGCTGCACGCAGAGGTATGCGAAATCTATACGGATGTGGACGGCGTGTTCTCCGCCGATCCGCGCATTGTCCCTGCAGCTGGACAAGTTGCCCTCATGACGTATGAGGAAACCCTTGAATTGGCTGCTCATGGCGCTAAAGTATTGCACTTAAGGGCCGTCGAATTTGCGCGCAAGTTCAACGTCCCCCTTCACGTACGTTCTTCATTCTCCAACAAGGAAGGCACTTGGATCGTGAGCGATAACCTCAGCCAGCAAAAAGCAATGGAAGCGCCAGTGATCTCCGGCGTTGCTCACGATCGATCTCAGAGCAAGATTTCGGTTGTTGGCGTTCCGGATGTACCTGGGGCTGCCTCGAAGATCTTCGCCACCGTGGCGAGCGCCGATGGCAACATCGATATGATCGTGCAGAACACGGCCTTGTCCACGCCCGGACAATCCAACATTTCCTTCACCGTGCCGCGCACTCAGCTGACAGGTGTTGTTGACGCCCTGAAGGCTGAGCGCTCCGAACTTGGGATCAAAGAAATCCAAGTGACCGACGAAATCGGGATCGTTTCGATCGTGGGTGCTGGCATGCGCTCCCATTCAGGGGTCTCTGCCAAGCTGTTCACGGCCCTGTCTGACATTGGGGTCAACATTGACATGATTTCGACATCGGAGATCCGCATCTCCCTTGTTGTTGCGCCGGACGCACTCGAAGAATCCGTCCGCACTGTACACACCGCCTTTGGACTCGATTCCGAATCCGAAGCAATCGTCTATGGAGGTACCGGACGATGAGTATTACTCTCGCTGTTGTTGGCGCCACCGGCCAAGTTGGCCGCGTTATGCGCACCCTTTTGGATGAACGAAACGTTGCCGTTGATAAGGTGCGATTCTTCTCCTCCGCCCGGTCCGCAGGCACGGTCCTGCCGTTCCGTGGCGAGGACATCACCGTGGAAGATGTGGCTACGGCTGACTTTTCGGGCATTGATGTTGCCGTTTTCTCCGCTGGAGCTACCGCTTCGCGCGAGTTCGCCCCAAAGTTTGCGGCGGCTGGCGCTGTAGTTGTTGATAATTCCTCCGCGTGGCGGAAGGATACTGACGTTCCGCTCGTGGTGTCTGAGGTGAACCCGCAGGACATCCCGAACCGTCCCAAGGGCATCATCGCCAACCCGAACTGCACCACAATGGCCGCCATGCCGGTGCTTGGGCCGTTGCACCGCAAGTACGGACTTTCGCGCCTGATCGTTTCCTCTTATCAGGCGGTTTCTGGATCTGGCCTTGCCGGCGTCAAGGAGCTGGATGGCCAGATTCGCGCGGGCGTGGAGCAGGACCTGACCGCGTTGACTACCGACGGGCAGGCCGTGGAATTGCCTGATCCGGGCGTGTACGTGGCACCGATTGCCTTTGACGTTGTGGCGCTTGCCGGCAAGATCGTGGACGACGGCTCAGATGAAACCGACGAGGAACAGAAGCTCCGCAACGAATCCCGCCGGATCCTCGGTGTGCCGGACCTCAAGGTGTCTGGCACCTGCGTGCGCGTTCCCGTTTTCACCAGCCACGGGCTGGCCATCAACGCCGAATTCGAGACCCCTGTGACCCCCGAAGAGGCGACGGCCCTACTTCGCGAGGCGCCGGGTGTTGAACTCGTTGATGTTCCCACCCCTCTTGCCGCCGCTGGCAAAGATCCGTCCTTCGTTGGGCGTATCCGGCAAGATCAGTCAGTGGACGACGGACGCGGGCTCGCAATGTTCGTTGTGGGGGACAATCTCCGCAAGGGTGCAGCCCTCAACGCGATTCAGGTTGCCGAGCTTGTGATCCAGGAGCTTGAAGGCTGACGGTCTAGCTGGATTCGATTCGCTGGATTTGTTGGTTTGACCCCTTAATGCGCCTCATGACATGTTGCAACATGTCATGAGGCGCATTAACCTGTCTACTGCCGAAATGGTGGTGGCTGGGGAGGCTGAAACGGGAGCCGGAGAGGCCGAAACGCCGCTGGTTGCTCAAGGGGTAACCGTGGCGGAGATTGGTTGGCTAGGCGAAGTACCCAGCCATCCCTGACATATCGGCGGTGTCGGGCCCAAGCACCTCTTCGGCGTTCTTGCCAATAAAAGAGTGCTCGTTGGGCTTGTGGCGCAGGACGTGTTCGATGAAGGAGGCAATCACCTTGTCGCCGGGCACATCGTAGCCGGCGTTTTCTGACATGTACCAGCGGTGCTCCAGGAGCTGGTGGAAGATTTCGGCGGGTTCCAATTTGCCGTGCAACTCCCGCGGGATGGCGTTGATGGTGGGCTCATACACTTTGGTCATCCACTCGTGGGCGGCGATCGCCTGCGAGGTGCCGGGCTTGAAGTTCGTGACACGGTACTGCTCGATATCATTCATCATGCGCCGGGCCTGATTCTCCTCCACATCCATGCCGGTGAGCCGCATGATCTTGCGTGAGAAGTGCCCGGCATCCACAACCTTGGGTTGGATCGATACCTGCGTGCCGCCTTGATCGGAGGACATGGACAGTTCGCCCACCTCGAAGCCCAGATCGTTGAGCCGGCGAATCCTTTCGGCGATCTTCCAGCGCTCGTTAGTGGAGTAGGTAGTGGTTTGGGTGAGGTCAGCCCACAGATCGGTGTAGCGCTTAACAAAGAAATCGCCTACCTCGATGGCATCAACATCCATCTGGAGGATCTCGCCTGCCTGAAGATCCATGAGTTCGCCGATGATGTTGGTCCGGGCAACATCCACGTCATAATCGCGCTTGCCGCGCGTGAGGCTTGGGTAAAGCTCCCCAGTCTCAGCGTCCACGAGGTAGGCCGCGAATTCTCCGGCGTCCCGCCTGAAGAGCGTATTGGAGAGCGAAACGTCGCCCCAGAAAAAGCCAAGGAGATGCAGGCGAACCATCAGCACGGATAGGGCATCAATCAGGCGCCGCACTGAATCCTTGCGCTGGTGTTGGCCGAAGATCGCGCGGTAGGGCAGGGAGTAAGCAAGGTGTTCCGTCACCAATGCATCGTTGAGCCGCTCACCATCTGGTGCGCTCCGGCCAGTCACAACGGCCACGGGTTCCACAGCCGGGGCATCATGGCGTCCGAGATCGCGCAGCATCTCGTATTCCTTGTAGGCCACGGTCTCGCCGATTTCCTTCACGGCAATAATTCGTTCGCCGAGATACACGAACCGGACGGTATGGCGAGAAATGCCGCGTGGGAGAGCCGCGATGAGCTCCTCCGGCCAATCCGTCAGAGGAGTGTTCCACGGCAGATCGAACAATTCGGGATCTACCTGTGCCGCCATGATCTGGAGCGAGGGGTTCATGCCGAGCCTTTCAGAAGGAATTGAGGCAACGATTATTCTAGCCGCCTGCTACTGCGGCGTGCGACCACCCAATACTGCGGCGTGCGACCACCCGCAGATACAAAAAGGTGGCGGGAAGATCGCTCCTCCCGCCACCAGTTCCCGATGTCAATGAGCTACATGCTACTGGCGCACCTTTAGCTGTTCAGGCGCTCACCGGTGGAGGCCGAGAAGTAATGCACGGTGTCATTCTCGGGTGTCAGGTTCACAACGTCGCCTGCGGAGGGAACAACATGCGGCTCGATGCGCACGGTGCAGTCGGATACGCCATCGCCGGAGCCGAAGTTTTCGGTTTCCTGCTCGGCGCCGGAAACGCGGCCATACACATAGGCGTCTGATCCGAGGTGCTCAACGAAGTCCACCTTGAGGGGGATGTTGGAGGCGGCTGGCTCGGATGTCCACGCCAACGCTTCGGGGCGGAAGCCCACCATGATCTGGCCATCATCGGCTGCCTGAACCTGCTTGGCAACGTCCTCCGGCAGAACCAGCTTGGCATCGCCGAATGTGGCAACGTTGCCGGAAACCTTCCACTTGCCCAGATTCATGGCGGGGGAGCCGATGAAGCCGGCAACGAAGGAGTTGGCTGGGGTCTTGTACATTTCGTCTGGGGTGCCCACCTGCTGGAGCAGGCCGTCCTTGAGAACGGCGATGCGATCGCCCATGGTCAGAGCCTCGGTCTGATCGTGGGTCACGTATACGGTGGTGATGCCTAGGCGGCGCTGCAGCGAAGCGATCTGGGTACGGGTTTGAACACGGAGCTTGGCGTCCAAGTTGGAGAGCGGCTCGTCCATGAGGAACACCTGCGGCTCACGAACGATCGCGCGGCCCATGGCAACGCGCTGGCGCTGGCCACCGGAAAGAGCCTTGGGCTTGCGGTCAAGGTAGGGCTCAAGATCAAGAATCTTGGCGGCTTCCTCAACGCGCTTGCGGATTTGATCCTTGGGTTCGCCGGCAATCTTGAGCGCAAAGCCCATGTTGTCCGCAACGGTCATGTGGGGGTACAGGGCGTAGTTCTGGAACACCATCGCGATGTCGCGATCCTTAGGTGAAACATCGGTGACGTCCCGATCGCCAATAAAGATTCGTCCAGCGTTTACTTCTTCTAGGCCGGCCAGCATGCGGAGCGATGTGGATTTTCCACAACCCGATGGGCCAACAAGAACAAGAAATTCGCCGTCATTAATTTCCAAGGAGAAATCATTAACGGCGGGGGTATCTGATCCCGGGTAAACACGGGTTGCGCTATCGAAAGTTACGGTTGCCATGATTCATGGTCCCTTCACCGGCAGGTACGTGCCGGACGATCCGAGTGAAAGGTGCCGAGTACGGTGTGTGTCCGCTCTGACACGGTCCGCCATATGTAACGAACCGATCTCATTTTTACACGTCCTGAAAGAAAGTGCCACATGAGTGGCGAGGATCACATAATTAACCACGTGATACCGGTGCCGAGGACGTGGCGGTGGGCCCCGCCGTCGGCGTCAAACAAAAAACTTCCCGCCACCCGCGATAACCGTGCCACACCCCGCAATCCGATCGCCGGCGGACGGTACGGTTAAGGGGTGAGTGAACGACGTGCAGAGATAGGCGGCTACGATATCGTCCGCAAGATCGGCTCTGGCGGCATGTCCACGGTGTACGAGGCGGCCGACGGGCAGGGCCATCGCGTTGCCATGAAGGTCCTTCATCCACATGTGGCAGACACGCTCGATGGCCGCGAGCGGATGCGCCGCGAGGTCCGGATGTTGCGCAAGGTCAAGGGGCCGTACGTGGCTGAGGTGCTGGACGTGGAGACGGATGATGACGATGCCTTCATCGTCACCCAGCTGATCGATGGCCCCACCCTCGAAGATGACGTGGTGACCGGCGGGATCTACACCGAAGAGGACCTCGCTTCCCTCGCCCGTAACCTGCAAAAGGCCGTGGCCTCGATCCATGCCGTGGGTGTTTTGCACCGGGATCTAAAGCCGTCCAATGTCATGATGAAGCGCGGGCGCCCTGTTCTCATCGATTTCGGGATCGCTCAGCTCGGCGACGATCCGCGGATCACCCAGCATGGCCAGATCGCCGGTTCGCCCGGCTACACGGATCCGCAGGTCCTGCGAGGGGCCGAACCATCCAAGCAGGCCGATTGGTGGGCGCTCGCCGCGGTGCTCGCCTACGCCGCCACGGGATACGCACCGTTCGGCTCCGATGCCAGCTTGGTGATCACCAACCGGGTGTTGCGCGGGGAGATGAAGCTACCGGGCCTCACGCCCGCGATTCGGCGCGCTTTCGAACGCGCGCTTGCGCCCGATCCCGCTACCCGGATTTCGTTCGAGGAATTGGTTCGGGCGATTGAAGGTTCGGAGATTTTTGACGACGACGGCGAATCCTCTCCATCCGCTACCGCACCGCTCAGTGCACTCGGTGGCGCAGCGGCCGCTGGGGCGGCGGGCGTGGCTGGAGCGGCTTTGGGGAAACATGCTCAAGGCCCCGGCGTTCCGGCAGATGGTGCAACCGAGGTGATCGGTCACGCGGCCGATGGTGTGGAGGCGGCTGGCCCCGGCCAGGACCAGACGGCAACTCCGGACGAGGCCGGTGATAGGGCGGGTGAAACCGAAGTGTTCGGGGCGGCTGGACAATCGCCAAGCTCTTCGTCGCACGGGGATTCTCATACCCACGTGTTCCCGAGCGTTCAGGATGCCGAGAGTGGTGAACCCGGCGCACAGTATCCGGATTCGCAGGAGTCGGTGGGGGAATCGGCGCGGACGGAAATCTTCGGGGGCAGCTATGGCCAGCCGCCGGAGGATTCAGCGCCAACGCAGGCGTTCGGTGGTGCGTATAACCAACCTCAACAGCCCGCGCCTGCACAACCGTTTGCGGGGGCTTACAATCAACCTGCCTACGGCGGCCAGCCTGCGGGGCAGAACCCGTACGCGCCCCAGGCGCCGAACGGAGTCCAGCCATACGGTGGCCAAGCGTACGGCGGGCAGTATCCGCCTGAAGTGCCTGCGTGGCTGCGCCCGCCAGAGCCCGCCAAGCTGATTGTTGCGTTGATTGGCGCCACGCTTGCCTTGCTCGCGGCGGCTCTTCCGTTCGTGGCTATGGCCATTTTTGTTGTGTTCAGTATCACGGCGGCAGTGGTGGGAGCGGGATTCCACAGTCTCAACAAGAAGCGGGTTGCCAAGGGCGGCAGGTTTTCAGGAGAAAGCGGCTGGGTAGTGCGCAGAGTGCCGTGGCTCGTGGTGAGGGGGTTCTTCTCCCAGATGCTCGGCTTCCTGATCGGCGGGGGGCTCGGTGGTCTCACTGTGTGGCTCCTAGCCATGGTGGTCTCATACGATCAACGGTTGGGGACGGTGGCCGGTGCCGCCGTTGCGATGCTGGTCTCGTGGTTCATGGGAACCAACTCGTTGGGCAGAGAAGGGGCTCGCAGAATCGTCAAGGCGGTTGCCCCGTCAACCGGCTACCGAGTGCTATGGACCGTGGTGTGGGTGGCGGTCGTGTTCGTGGCCTTCGTGGTGGCGCGTGGAAGCGGAGCTCCCGATTGGTACCCGATCACAACCCCGTTCTTCTACCAGTCCCTGTGATCAGGCAGCGCCCGCTTTGATCCGATAGCCTTCTTCTTATCCGGCAGCCCTCATAGGGGATTGCTGGCGCTAGCCGCTTTGGCAGCAGTAGAGGTGCGAGAAAGCTCCATGGCCTGCGGGCTTACTTGCGCTTGATGCGCCTAGTTCGGTGCCGGATTCGGTGGAAAGCTTCGCGACGTGCGGGCTTACCTGCGCTTGGGCCCATCGGCGTGAAGCATGTTCGCGCTAGCTGGGTTATTGCTGAAAGCGGTCCTCGAATTGCCACGGTTAAACCGGGTAGAGTGACAAAGTCGGGCGTTCCGGCAGCGAGTATACAAAGGAACTAGTTTAGAATTCAGCTATGGCATCTCGAAATACGCCGGGCACATCCGGCCAAAACCTCACCAAGCAGGAGCGGCGCGAGCAGGCTCGCGAAGCCGCCCGTAAGTTGCAGGAACAAGAAGCAAAGCGCGCCAAGCGCAACAGGATCCTCGCGATCATCGGCACGATTGCCCTTGTTGCCGTTGTTGGGTTGGCTGTCTGGCTGATTGTCCGATCCGGTCCTGATGACACGGGGTCAGACGGAGATTGGGCGGATTTCAATCGCGCCGAATCCGTTTTCACCGAAGATCGGCCTGAAAACGTCACCGATCAAGGTGGCATCACCATCGGCGCCAGTGGAGAAGCTGGAAGCGTGAACGAGGGCGCCCCCGAAGTGGATATCTACTTCGATTACCTGTGCTCATGGTGCAACAAGCTTGAGGGCGAATCCGGCGAAGAGCTTGCACAGATGGCAAAGGATGGCGAGATCACGCTCGTGTACCAGCCCGTTTCCATTATGGGTCAGGATTTCTCCGATCAGAGTGCCACGGCGGATTTCTTCCTCGCAGAGAATGCCCCCGAATACTACTTGGATTTCCACAATGAGTTGTTCTTGCAGAAGACCAACCCGCTGTTCGAAGATGGTGCTGATCAGACGTTACCGACGGTTGATGACATCGTAGAGATAGCCGAAAGCGTTGGCATCCCGGACGATACGATTGCTGATCTGAAGGAGGCCGTGGAAACCGGCGCCTATGATGACACGATCGCTAGCGCTTACGAGCAGTGGACCGCCAACGGGCAAACCGGTACTCCTGGCGTGATCATCAATGATCGCCAGCTCGCTGATTGGACGGAAGGTAAGCTCATTCAGTACGCCAAGCAGGCTGGCGAAGAGTAAAGACCCTCACTTGCCAGTTTGGGTAGGACCGTGACCCGCGGCTGCTTCGATAGGAATGCGGAGAGTAACGATTCTCGCATCTGCCTAGTTGGCCTGTAGGGCCCGATTCTGGCAAGATTAGGGACGCTGCGAACGTGCAGCGTGCCACCTTAGCTCAGTTGGTAGAGCAGCTGTCTTGTAAACAGCAGGTCATCGGTTCGAGTCCGATAGGTGGCTCAAGAATTTCAACTGCGAAGACCCGGCACACTTCAGAGTGCTGGGTCTTTGCGTACTCTGGAACCGTGAAGCAACATGGTGGTTCCTCGCTCGGCTCGGCGCGTCAGCTTTGGTGTATCCTCGCTGGAGGTTTTGCGCTGGCGTGGACGTTAGGTGCGTGCTCGCCAGCCACAGACGGTGCGCCATCCGGTGGGGGCCGTAACTCCGCATCAGTTAGCACCAGTCCGGAAAGCGCTCATGTGCCGGAAGAGACCTCTACGGAGGCAGAGAAGGCCAGTGGCTCGCCACAAACTGATACGGATAGCTCCGAAAGCTGGATGCTGCCGGAGGCGGGGCAGCTCGACTATCAACTGGGCGGCGCCTACGATCCGGATGATTCCGTCCACATTCTTGTGCGGGATCGCGAAGAGCCGCCGCTGCAGGGCGAGTACTCCATCTGCTATGTGAACGCGTTTCAAACTCAACCCGGCGAAGAGAGCCAGTGGAGTGAGGAGCTTCTGCTCAAGGAGAGCGGCGAGGTCTATTACGATCCCGAGTGGCCTGACGAAGCGCTGCTGGATACGTCGACTGAGCACAATCGCGAGCAGATCGTAGAGATTGCCAGCCCGTGGATCGAACAATGCGCTCGCGCTGGCTATCAGGCCGTGGAGTTCGACAACCTAGATTCCTACACCCGAACCGACGGTCTGCTGAGTTTTGGCGATAACCTCGCGATTGCTGAAGAACTGGTAGAAGTCGCCCACGCCAATGGACTGGCAGCTGGACAGAAGAATGCTGCCCAGGATTCAGCGGAGTTTCACGCTGGTGCTGGCTTTGACTTCGCGATCACGGAAAGCTGCGCCTATTACGGTGAATGTGCCGAGTATTCGCAGGTTTATGGTCCACTGGTGTTGGATATCGAGTACGCCGATCAGGTCACTTCTGCGGAGTTTCAGGCATTGTGCACCGAACCCGAATCGCCAGCTGGGATGGTCCTGCGAGACCGCGATCTGCTCACTCCGGACGATTCGGCCTACGTGTTCGAAACCTGCTAGCTGAGTTCTGCATACTGGTTGTCGGACTTTTCGCAGCTGGGCACTGGGCGGCACTTGTGTGCCGGATATGTGAAGGAGCCGCAGCCCCGGAAACCACCCGAATCCGGGGCTGTGGCTGGTCTTGTCACGCACCGATCAGCGTCTTGTATGCCGAATCGGAGCGTGGGTTGATGCGCGGGAGACTGAGCGGCGGCACCGCGAGTATTCCGCCGCTTCTCAGAGCTCCCACTTCCGTGAGCAAATGTGTGTCAGGCGAGTCCATAGGGCAGCGAAGCACTCGCCGTGATCTCGAGGAGCCGGTTGTACTTGGCGATTCGCTCTCCGCGTGCCGGTGCTCCGGTCTTGATCTGACCGGAGCCCATCGCCACAACGAAATCTGCGATGAACGGATCTGGTGTTTCTCCCGATCGATGCGAGACCATCTGCGCATAGCCGTTGGTGTGGCACAGCCGAATGGCATCAATAGCCTCGGTGACGGTACCGATCTGGTTCACCTTGATAAGCGCCGCGTTGGCAACGCCGTTATCGATGGCCTCGGAGATAATAGCGGGGTTTGTGCAGAAGTTGTCGTCTCCCACCAACTGGACCTTGTCCCCGAGCTCACGCGTCAACGTTTGCCAGTCCGCTAGATCATCTTCAGCGGCACCATCTTCGATGGACCAGATGGGATAGCGCTCCACGAGTTCGTCCAGAAGTGCGATCATCTGCTCCGAGCTCAACTGGCTTTCCCCTATGAGGTACCTGCCGTCTTTGTGGAACTCGGATGAGGCGGGATCTAGTGCGATCATGATGCCGCTTCGTCCGTGAGAGTAGCCGGCTGTAGTAATTGCCTCCACAAGAAGGTCACAGACTTGCTGAGGGGTGGCGAGGTCAGGCGCAAAGCCACCCTCATCACCCAATCCAGTTGAGTATCCGCGCGATGCCAGAATCTTCTTGAGTGCCGAATAGACCTCGGCGCCTGCACGGACCGCCTCGGGCATAGACGGCGCCCCAAGTGGGCTGATCATGAACTCTTGGAACTCAAGCGGGTTGGGCGCATGAACCCCGCCGTTCAGCACGTTGAAGCAGGGGACTGGAAGTCTGTAAGCCTGTCCCTCGATCGTTGGCAACCACTGCCACAATTCCTTGCCATCGGCGATTGCTGCTGCCCGAGCAAAGGCCATAGAGGTGCCAAGAATCGCGTTAGCACCAAGGCGAGCCTTGTTTGGAGTGCCGTCAAGATCGATCAGGGCCTGATCAAGAGCAGCGAGCGAATCAAAAGCTCTGCCTGAAAGAAGATCACGGATCTCTGTGTTGCAATTGCTGACAGCCTTCAGCACGCCCTGCCCAGAGTAGCGATCTGGATCGCCATCGCGCAGCTCCACCGCTTCGCGCGAGCCGGTCGAGGCTCCAGACGGAACCCCTGCCGTTGCTCGGAGGCCACCGGCGAGCGTCACAGCTACTTGGAGTGTTGGCTTCGCCCGAGAATCTAGGGTCTCTACCGCTTGGACATTTTCAATCTGGTACGGCATGGCCGATCCTTCCTCACGTAATAATGCAAGGAGGCACCCTACGAAAGCATGAATGCCTCGTAGGGACCGTTGGCCATCTGGATTCCAGATCGCAGTTTCATAGGCGGGCCCCACCGCCACTACCAATCGTCAGCATACTCCACGTTGGTGGCTACGGAGCGCCCGTTCCCAGATCTGGTGTCCTAGATTCGTGTTTTCTGGAGCTGGCGTCCTGATTCCAGTTAAGGGGCGCTCCTTAACCGGCGTTACGCCCCGGATCTGGTGAGTAGCGTGCGCCCGCGTACGGCAAGGTCCCGGCCGCAGTAACACTGAGGGTAGGTCCTATGAAAGCTGGAGGGTTGTGAGGCAGGTGGCGTCGTCGTCGTTAATCGTCGAAATATCCTCGGAAGCGGACTTTCCATCGTACTGGACCGTCAACTCAGCATCGATTCCCTTCGGGAGCCACACGCCAACGAAGCCGTTGTCAAAGCTGGTGAGGGTCTCGTTCACAATGTCCTCGCCGGTTTCCGAATCAACGATGGTCACCTCGAAGTCCTGATTGCCGAGTTCGGCCGTGCATGTGGTGAGGCTGTGGTAATAGCAATCGTGCGTCTGATCGATGTACGGGGCGAAGGAGAGGTAGAACTGGTCCTCGGGCAGCGGTGCGGATTCCTCGGCGCCGCTGGCGGTGGTGAAGACGACCTCGTCAGGGAGGACTGAGGCGAGAAGATCAGCGGGGCGTTCGTTCAGTGGTGTGCGGTCGAGTTCGTCTACAACCTCTTCCGGGGCCAGATCGCCGAGTCCGTGGGACTCGAGGACGTCTGAGACTTCGGCTGGCGCTTCCTGTGCGGCCGCATCGCTTGAGGCTGGTGCCGAATCGGACTCCGAATCCGAGCATGCCGAGAGAGTGGCTGTGGCGATCAGCAGTGCCGAGCCGATGGAAAGAAGCTTTGACGCGCGCATGAAGTGCCTCCGTGATGGGGTTGCGAGTATGTGGCTGGCTGGCCGGTGTTGCGTGTGGCCGGCCGAAGTATTGTGCCAGCTGGAGTTTGTGCTGGATTTGCCTTGGTTGTGATGCTGGCAATCCATCGGGAGTTCGATTCCCAACAGGCCGCCAACAGAAACCGTGAAAATTCTAAACAGGAACTCCGCCGGGTAAGTAGGTATTCGGACCTATACCGGGGCAGGGTATGCGGGGTGTTGGGTGTGTTGGGCGGGAAGTGGTACTACTTCCCCTAGTGTTTGGGCTCCCGATTTCTCAGTGAAGCGTCAGTGTAGGTCACTGAATTACACTGAACTACAGTGAGACCTACACTGAACTACAGTGAGACCTACACTGAACTACAGTGAGACCTACACTGGGATCTAATGATAGCTAAGAGGCATTGAGGCTGAGCCTTCAGTCGGGCGGCGGTACTTCCGCTGTCTGCTCGTTGGTGGAGCGGTAGCTTCAACCATCCCATCCGCGATGAGTTCCCGGAGAACATGACGGAGGGAGCCAATGGAACGTCCAGTGAGCTCGGCAATGTCATGGATAGATAGTGTCTCGTTCGAAGACAGCACGTCTAATATGGCAGCGCCCGCAGGAGACGGGAGTGCACTGCCGATAGCTATCTCAAAGTGTCCGTGCTCGGTTGACCTAACAACGCACTCCTTGCGGAGATCCTCGACGATTCTCTGCAAGTCCGCAGAATCGTAGCCCAAAGACTCGTGGAGGTCTGAAATAGTGGATTCACCGTCCCGATTCAGCGTCACGAGGATGGCATCCTCTTCGGGTGTGAGGTCCCGGTCAGTCAGATTATTCAACCAGCTTCGGAGTTCTGGCACTTCTGTCCCGTGACGGCGCAACGTGATTTCCACGCGTGCTGGGGTCACTCTGAACTCAGGAGGTTTGAGAGATCCTTCCGCCATTCGATTGATTATTAACCGGATACCGCTGCCTTGGCCCTCAGCAGCTTGATAGCCCGCGTTAGAAGGAACGGATTGTAAGAGGTTCAGCAGGACGGGATTTCGGGGAATGGACACTCCATCATCGAGAGTTTCACGAGTCTTGCCGCCCCACAACCCTCCTGGACTTTCGATCTCAATTCGGTCGGCGTAAATGTCAACACTGACATCTTGCGATTGGAAGCGTGAATCGTATTCGCGGTGGAGCACTGCATTCGCGATCGCTTCCCGAATCGCGTCCTCAGGGACCTCTAATTGGTCGCGCCTGCCCTCGCCTGTAACAACAGTGAACGTGCGAAGATTCTTTGTCACAGCTGCGACCGCTTGATCGACCATCTCTTGGATCGTGCCTTCGCAGATGGTTCGATCTAGGAATCTCATGGGGGCGCTAGCGTTCGACTTCTCGAGTCCCGGATGGGACGTGACGTCGATAACCAGCCGGGGGAAGAACTGTTGCGGATACGCGCCCAATACGAGTACTCCTGCCATCGTTAGCTCGCCCGATTTGGTAAGTACGTTAAGCCGGTGAAGTCGTGTTTCTACGGAATCGACACCGCTGATCGCGCGCTGTGAGCGCTTGTGAGCGAGCAATGCTTCCACTAGGTGGGGGTTGAGATCATCAATTGAACTATCCGGAACTGGGGACCTGTCCGTGTCTTGTGGGCGTAGCTCGTTTTGAAACTCGAATACCTCGAACGGTGTTAGCTTATGATCGCCATCGTCGATTCGCTTATAGGCACCATTCTGGACGCCTCTCGCAGTGATAAAGCTGGGACGGTTTCCTGCGTGATTTGGGCTGATGTCAACCAATAGCAGCGGCGCATCTTCAAAGGCTGCTCGGTGGATCTCATAATCGGGTGGGTTCGTTAACCGTGCAGCGGCCGAGTCTGCGCCACCGATACCAGAGATGAACTGGTTGCTAGCCCTATCTGGGTCAAATCCAACGGTCGGAGTGAAACCGGCTTCTTCGTCCAGTCCTAGAATTAAGGTCCCGCCGTTGGTGTTTGCGAATGCGCTGACCGTTTCCCATACGGCCTGCCCGATGTCTCTTGCAGCAGATTTCACTTCAATAGTGTTGGTGTCACTGTGGTGGGTGCGCATGAGTGATATCTCGCGTGACAGGTTTTCGATGTTCATGCTAGGCCCACATTCTCAGTGCTAAGCGGATAGTATCCGTGTGTTCATTCCTCAGTGTACGTCACTGTAGTTCACTGTACTACAGTGACGTACACTGATCGAGGCGGTTGTGTGCAGTGAGTTTCTCTGAAATGAGAACTAGCAATAGAGTTTATGGTGGAATTGCGGGGATTCCCAGATCTGGGATGTCTCGATCAGTGGATCTTCAGTGTATGTCTCAGTGGATTACACTGTGACATACACTGAAGTACAGTGAGGCCTACACTGAGCCTTACGTAGGACTTGTGGAGAGCGATTCCACTCCTAGATCGTGGATTCCGGCGGATTGGCGAGCAAAGGGCAAGTTATAGCTCCGTATATGGTGTAAGCCGTCTCCATGCGCATGGCTACTACAACATGCGGATCTATAATCCGACTAATCGGCGTTATGGGTGTGGCGGCTGGGGATATTTGTTGACTACCTGCACTTCCCGCGCGGGAGACTAGGCGGATTCAACAAGTGTTGCAACCACCGATTGAATTCTCCCTATCTATCTGCCCGCCGACAAAAGCCGTAGAGTTGCGGCATGGTTGATTCACGGCTTCTAGAACAAGCGAAGCGTCTCGGGGATAATGAGAAACTCGAGATGATCTCTGTGTTGTGGGACTAGATTGACCACTCAAAGCGGGAGCCATCGAAGGAGCGCCTTGCTGCTGTTCAACAACGGGCGGCAGAGGCGGACCCCAATCCGGATGACCAACTGACTTCAGAAGAGTTTTGGACTCTCCTTGAGCGGCGCTACATGTGAGCTCGAGATTTTGGACCGGATCCAGCCGCGCTAGGCAAACACCACGGTGGATGTGCCGTTGATTAGCACGCGTTGTTCTGCGTGCCAGCGGACGGCGCGGGTGAGTACGCGGCGCTCCACATCCTCGCCCTGAGACATGAGCTCTGAGACGGAATCTGAGTGTTTGACGCGCACGACGTCCTGTTCGATGATCGGGCCCTCGTCCAGATCTGGCGTGACGTAGTGAGCGGTGGCGCCGATGAGCTTCACGCCACGGGCATGGGCTTGGGCGTAGGGGCGTGCGCCCTTAAACGAGGGGAGGAAGGAATGATGAATGTTGATCACTCGGCCCTCCATTGCCTCACACACCTTGTCTGAGAGGATCTGCATGTAGCGGGCGAGCACCACAAGCTCGGCCCCGGTATCCTCGATCACTTTCAACAGGGCGGCCTCTGCCTCTGGCTTCGTTTCCTTCGTGACGGGGATATAGATGAACGGGACGCCGTAGAAATCGGCAAGCGGGCGGAGCGTCTCGTGGTTGGCCACGATCGCTGCAACCTCAATCTGAATCTTTCCCTCTTTGGTGTGATACAGAAGGTCAGAGAGGCAGTGTCCCTCTTTCGAGGCCATGATGACGGTTGGAATCTTCCGATCCTTGGCGCTGACTTCCCAAGCCATGTTGAGAGCCTGACCCATGTTGGCCATCCGGTTGCGGAACCCATCGGGATCGGCAATGCGCTCGGTTTCCACGCGCATATGGAAGTTGCCGGACGTTGTATCCCCAAACTGCTGTGACTCCACAATGTTTCCGCCCAGCTCAGTAATCGCGCCACTCACGGCGCGAACAATTCCGGGGCGGTCGGGGCAACTCAGCTTCAGGATTAACTCATCAGACATGGTGAGCATATTAGCAATGTGAGCCGGTGGCGTTGGGGAGCGCCCATCAGGTGTGCCTTCTGGTGAAGCTGATCGGTACCCATTGAGGCGGCCTTCGCCGATCATTCATCTGCCATACTGAACCATGGCGCAGATCAAGACATATCGCAGAGATGAAGAAGGCATTCTCCACTATCGTGAGGCGTGGACGGACAAGTCTTCGTTTCGCACCCATTTTGGCGAGGTGGGCACGAAGGGCACGGCCAAAGCGCAGACTGTGCGGGGCACGGCGCTATACCGCCAGGACAAACCCACGGCAACGCAATACATGCGCATGTTCAAAGAAGAGGCGCATGCCGATGGATACGCAGAGATTACTGACGAGGATCACGGTTGGGCGGTACTGCAAGTATGGACGCACACGCCTGATTTCAGCCACCCAGATGATGCGAGGTTGCTCCCAGAAGGCGAAGAAGCTCTCAACGATTTTGTTGGCTGGTACGGAATTGGCCACTGCGACGGCTACGACGTGGGAGGCACCCCTCCCGCAATACACAAGCTCGATGGGACGGTTGTGAACTACTTCTGTAAGGTCGTTGACACCGAGATATCGGTGAAGGTGCTGCGAATCTTCACACGGAAGTTCGGTATCACTCAGAAGTTCGTGATCGGGACCAGAGAGCCGGGTGAAAACACGGATTATGTGCTGGCTTGGTCGCCGCGTAAGCGAGACAAAGGCTTTAACCTCTTCGGCGCCTGATTCCTAGGCATCAGTTCCTAGGAGCCAACTTTTCGTCAAGCTCACCACCCAACATCCCACATAACATAACAGGGTGGTGAGTTGGGTGGTATGCTGAGTGGGAAGCTGTGTTGGGAGGTGTCCACGATGGACAGTGGCAAGCTATCCGCTATCGTCGAGAGTCTGCGCCAAATTGGCACGGATAAGCAACGTATCGAAGTGAAATCTGGTGTTGGTAAGTCAGTCCTAGAGACCCTGAGTGCATTCTCGAACGGTGATGGTGGAATGCTGATCGTGGGGTTGAGCGAATCTGATGGGTTTTCACTGGTTGACGCTTTTGACGCGGGGAGTCAACGAGACAAGCTGATGAACTCGTGCAAGAAGCTAACGCCAGTAGTGAGGCCGGAAATCGACATTGTGCCTTTCGAGAGCGGGGCGTTGCTGGTGGCGGAGCTTGACCCCATGGTTTCGCACGATAAACCGTGTTATGTCACTGAGCGTGGGCGCTACGGCGGTAGTTATATCCGAACGGGTGATGGCGATCTTCGCCTACAAAAGTACGAGATTGATCGCCTGATCGAAGAAAAGACGCAGCCTTCGTGGGATGCAGAAGTGGTTCCGGGCGCCCGTATTTCAGATCTTGATGAAGAGGTACTGCAGAACTTCATTTCCTCCCAGAGAATTCAACGCCCAAGGACATTCGCGAATGGCGAAGCTGTCGCACTGCAACGACTGTGGGTACTGAAGAACGAGGACCTGACGTTAGCGGGAGTGCTCGCAATGGGCGCGTTTCCTCAGGAGTTCTTTCCCCGGCTGAATGTCACCTTCTCGGAGTTTCCCGGAACGTCCAAGAGTGACATTCGTGAGGGGATGAGGCTTGTGGATCGGGCTACGTTCGAGGGCCCGATCCCAGAGATTGTTGAGAGTGTCATCGAAAAGGTGCAATCAAACATGCGGACTGCGGGGCAGATTGAGGGGGTTTATCGCAAAGATCTACCAGATTACCCGCTCGTGGCTATACGCGAGGCGATCGTCAATGCGCTCATGCACCGTGATTACTCGCCCGACGCCCGTGGCACTCAAGTTCAAGTCAACATGTTTGTGGATAGGTTGGAGATAACCAACCCGGGTGGTCTCTACGGCGCGGTGACGTTGCGAACTTTGGGGCAAGCGGGATTGAGTTCTACTCGAAACCAACGGCTGTCTGCTCTTCTGGAGACTGTCAGGACGACTGCTGGAGGCCCCGTAGCTGAGAATCGTGGAACTGGAATAGCCATCATGCAATCAGAGTTGAGCAACTCGCTCATGCCGCCTCCTGAATTTCGAGATGACCTAGCGAGCTTCACAGTGGTTTTCCGGCGCCGACACGTGGCGCCAGCAGAACGCTATCTCACCGCATTGAGCAGAGTGCAACAGGAATTAACGGAGCGTGAGAGTGCGAGTACAGCGCAGCTCATGGAAGAACTTGGATTGAGTAGGACTAGCATCCAGAACGCCGTAAATAAGCTGATCGAATCTGGCATTGTCGAGGCTACTGAACCCCCGAAGAGCCCGCGCCAGAGGTACCGGATCGTTAGGAGCTAGAACTTCCACAAGCTCACCACCCAACATCCCACATAACATAACAGGGTGGTGAGTTGGGTGGGATGTTATGTGGGAAGCTCTCTCGACACGTCCCTATGTAGTCCCGGTGCATCGGTGATCGGCGAGTTGAAGCTCTCCCCAACTCCCGAACACCCCACCGCCCTACGGCAACTGCCAGTCAATCGGCCCGGCCCCCTGCGCGGCCAACAGCTGGTTGGCGCGCGAGAACGGGTGGGACCCGAAGAATCCCCGGCTAGCCGATAGTGGCGAGGGATGTGGGGACATCACCACCGGCGTATCACCTAGCAGTGGCCGCAGTTCCTGTGCCGGCCGCCCCCACAGAATCGCGACGAGCGGCTGATCCCGCGCCGCCAGCGCCCTTATCGCGTGATCGGTCACCTGCTCCCATCCCTTGCCGCGATGTGATGCGGCCTTGCCGGGCTGGACGGTCAACACCCTGTTGAGCAGCATGACCCCACGATCGCACCACGGGGAAAGGTCCGGCGTGGAGGGCATGGGCGTGCCCAGATCATCGTGCATTTCCTTAAAGATGTTGACGAGCGAGCGAGGAAACGGCCGCACATCCCGCTCCGCACTAAAGCTCAGTCCCACCGGATGTCCGGGAGTCGGGTAGGGATCTTGCCCAACGATCAGCACCTTGACGGCGTCCATCGGATAAGTGAACGCGCGCAGTACGTTCTGGCCAGCCGGCAGATAGCCGCGCTTGGCCGCCAGTTCCTCGCGAAGAAACTCGCCCATCTCGTGAATCCGCGGCTCCACCGGCGCCAGCGCCGCGGCCCACTGCGTATCGATGATCTGATCCAAAGGCTGCATGGAGTTTAGTTTAGTGCTCGGTGGGGCGTGGGAGGGATTTCGTCGTCGAAAAGATGACGACGACGGGACCCCGCGTACGCACGCGGGAACCTCCTCCGTCCCCGATCGTGTGCCCGCGATCCGGAGCCGCGAACCGAAATGTGGTGGAGGCGGCGGGTAGGGTTGTGGCAATGAATAGTACGGAGCAAGTGACTGGGTGGGCGGCGCGAAATCTGGAGCCGCTGACGGAAGAGGAAGCGCGCGTTCTGGAGTTTGAAGGAACGTGGGCGCAGCGCGGCCTGCGCAAGAACGCCGGGATCGCGGCTCTGGGCATGAGTGTGTCTCATTACTACCTTGTACTGAACCACGCGATCGCCAAGCCTATCGCGGAGCTGGAGAATCCGGAGCTGATCCGTAGGCTGAAGCGCATGCGCGAGGTGCGTGAAACTGAGCGGCACGGTAGGCGCTAATGGGTGGGACAAGATAGGCTAGCGGCGTGGCAGATAAAGAGTATCCGGTTGATGAATTTGATCGTCTTGCGTCCGAACGCAAGGTTCGTGGCGCCCACCGGCGTCAGGAATCCAACCGCAAATGGTGGATTGCCCTTGTGGCCGTTCTGGTTATTGCGCCGCTGATCGGCTGGGGGCTGGTCCACTGGGCTGGTCAGAGATCAGACAGTCCGCTTGCCGAGGGCCCGGAGCCAACCACTGTTGCCACAGATCAGGCCACAGCGGGCCCCGCGGATCCGGAGGCAACTCCAACCGCTGATCCCACGGAGGCGCCGGAAGAAACGCCAGAACCCACCGAGGAACCAGTGGCAGATCCGGATCTCGATACGCCCGTTCAGGTTCGTAACGCTTCCCTCGTTGCTGGGCATGCCGCTCAGATGCAGCAGGCGCTGCTTGACGCCGGGTACACCAACGTAGCGGCGGACAACTTCCCTACGACCAGTCCCACCGTCTCCCAGGTGTTCTACCCGGATGAGAGCTTCGAGCCAACGGCGCTCGCGGTTGCCGAGGCGTTGGGCATTCCGGCAGATGCGGATCATGTTGTGGAAGGTGAAGGTACTGAGGGTACCGGCGTGATCATCGTGGTACTGGCTGGAGATCTGGGCTAGCTTTTCGGGTGGCTGGCGCGTGCCGGGGTGTGCGGAAGTGCTGGCGTGCGTGTGCCGATACATCACCAATGTTCGCTGACAGTATGATCACTCGCTCATAGTTTTGACGCGCCTTGCACTCGCGGGCCTAGAGTGCCAAAATCTAGTTAGCACTCTCGTAGTGAGAGTGACAAAGTCTCACAGTTGGTGAGGGTTCGTGCGGGCCGGGACGTGACCGGTGTGTACGATCTCGTCCGTCGCGGGCACCAGCTGGCAGATCTAACCGTCCCCATGGGAGGAACTAGAAGCTATGGCAAAGACCATTGCGTTCAACGAGGAAGCTCGTCGCAATATGGAGAACGGGCTGAACCTTCTCGCCGATACGGTGAAGGTGACGCTTGGCCCGCGCGGCCGCAACGTTGTCCTAGACAAGAAGTGGGGCGCCCCCACGATCACCAACGATGGTGTGTCCATCGCCAAGGAGATCGATCTGGAGGATCCCTACGAGCGCATCGGCGCTGAGCTGGTGAAGGAAGTTGCTAAGAAGACCGACGATGTGGCCGGTGACGGAACCACAACCGCTACGGTCCTCGCACAGGCCCTTGTGCACGAAGGCCTCCGCAACGTTGCCGCCGGATCCAACCCGATCGCCCTGAAGAAGGGCATCGAAGTTGCCGCTGCGGCGATCACCGAGCGTCTGCTCGTTGATGCCAAGGAAATCGAAACCGAAGAGCAGATCGCGGCCACCGCCTCGATCTCCGCTGGCGATCCCGAGATCGGCGCAGTTATCGCTCAGGCGATGACCAAGGCCGGCAAGGAAGGCGTCATCACGGTTGAAGAGTCCAACACCTTCGGCCTTGAGCTGGAGCTGACCGAAGGCATGTCCTTCGATAAGGGCTTCCTTTCCCCATACTTCGTGACGGATTCAGAGCGTCAGGAAGCAGTGCTGGAGGACGCCTACGTTCTCCTCGTTGATTCCAAGATCTCGAACGTCAAGGAACTGCTGCCCCTCCTTGAGAAGGTTATGCAAACCAACAAGCCGCTGCTCATCATCTCCGAAGATGTTGAGGGCGAAGCCCTTGCCACTCTCGTGGTGAACAAGATCCGTGGCACGTTCAAGTCCGCAGCCGTCAAGGCTCCTGGCTTTGGCGATCGCCGCAAGGAGATGCTGCAGGACATGGCCATCCTGACCGGTGGCCAGGTTATCTCCGAGACCGTTGGTCTCAAGCTGGAGAACGCTGATCTGGACCTCCTCGGCAGTGCACGCAAGGTTGTGCTCACCAAGGATGAGACCACGATCGTTGATGGCGCAGGTTCTTCCGAGCAGCTCGAGGGCCGCGTTGCCCAGATCAAGGGCCAGATCGAGAACTCCACCTCTGAGTATGACACCGAGAAGCTCCAGGAGCGCTTGGCGAAGCTCGCCGGTGGCGTGGCCGTTATCAAGGCTGGCGCAGCAACCGAGGTTGAGCTCAAGGAGCGCAAGCACCGCATTGAGGACGCCGTCCGCAATGCAAAGGCTGCTGTTGAAGAAGGAATCGTTGCCGGTGGCGGCGTTGCCCTCATTCAGGCCGCCGAGGAAGCTTTCGCTGGCCTAGACCTCGAAGGTGACGAGCTGACCGGCGCGGAGATCGTGCGTTCGGCCATCGTTGCTCCTCTCAAGCAGATCGCTGTGAACGCTGGCCTCGAAGGCGGCGTTATTGTGGAGAAGGTACGCGGGCTCGAAAAGGGCTTCGGACTCAACGCTGCAACTGGTGACTACGTGGATCTGGTTGCCGCTGGCATCACTGATCCGGTTAAGGTGACCCGTTCCGCGCTGCAGAACGCTTCGTCCATTGCTGGCCTGTTCCTGACCACCGAGGCCGTTGTGGCCGACAAGCCAGAACCGCCGGCCGCTGCTGGCGCTGGCGATGGTGGCATGGGCGATATGGGCGGCATGTACTAAGCCATCAACCCACACGGTTACGGTGATCGGGTTAAGCCGATTCGGTAGCCGCACCAGGTGGCGGGGGCCTCGGAGCATTGCTCCGGGGCCTTCGTTCGCTTTGTCTCTTGTGAATGAGTGTTACGAGGGTGAGTGGGTTGTGGGGAAGGGGCGGGGCCGTCGTCGTCAAAAAATAACGACGACGGGACGCTCAAAACGCACGGAAGGCGTCACTAGCTAGGCCGCAGAATCAGAATCGCCTAGGTCCACCGGGGGATCGAAGGGCGAGTGGCCATCAATCTCCGGGTGCGGTGTACCCTGCTCCAACATTGCGGTGATGGCAACGAAGCAGCGGGCCATGAGTTCGTCGGGCGTTTCGTTCGGCATGGCGTACATCGGTTTGCCGATGAACAGGAATACTTCGCTGCCGATCTTTGGGAAAACCGCGCCAACTGGCATCGCCTCGTGGCCGCCTGACATGGCAATTGGGACTAACGGGATATCGTTGTGGATGGCCAGTGCGGCGGCGCCCGCCTTGGGCGTGCCCATGTTGCCATCGCGCGAACGTGTGCCCTCGGGGAACACAAGGATGGGAACTCCGGCGCGCAGCAGCCGTCCTGTCATGCCGGCTGCTCGACCTCCCTGAGTGTTCTTTCCCTTGCGTTCGATCGGGTAGCTATTGAAGAAAACCGAGGTGAGCCCCGAGATGAAGCGCCTGCGGTAGAAATAATCGGCCGCGGCTCCCGTTGCTAGGCGCTCCGTCAGGGAGGTTGGCAACAGAGAGAACACCATGGGAGCGTCCAGATGGGACGAATGATTCGGGGTGATGATGAAGGCGCCATCGAGGTCCTCCACATTTTCTTCGCCGAGCACAGTGGGCCTGACCACCGTTGAGATAAGAGGGCGCGTCACGAGCCGGCGTACCCAGTGGCGGCGGCGTTTGCGCCCGCTGTCCAGATACGGCTCGAGGGGCTCCAAGTTCTCCGGCATGTAGCTTAATCACGCCCCTTGTTGATGCGAGATGTCACGGCTTCTACTGCCGGACGTGGAGCGTGTTCGGCTAAGGCAGCGATGACTTTGAATCGCTTTGAGGGTACCGAATATGTCTTGCCTCGTTCAACGTCGCGTAGACACTCTGCGACAACCCGCTCAGGACTAAGAAACAGGAAATCGGGCAGGTTTGACGTGGTAATGCCTGAACGCTCATGCAGTTCAGTGCGAACCCACCCCGGCATAAATGTCATCACTTGCACACCTTGAGGTGCCACCTCGATGGCTAGCGAACGGGACCACTGGCGAACAAGTGCCTTGATACCCGAGTACAGGCCCATGGGTACGAGCGCAGAAACAGAGGCGGTATTGATGATGACTCCGTGGCCGCGGTTGGCCATGGCGATGCCGCTTGCCCCGCCCACGCGGACAACTGCCGATGCCATGACGTCAATGGCGCCTATAAGAGGATCGGTATCTGTTGTGGCGAGCTTGTGATGCAGCCCGAAACCGGCATTGTTGATCAGGACCTCGATCGGGGATTCCTCACTGAGTAGGCGATCACTCACCAGCTGGAGGCCAGCTTCTGTGCTGAGATCCGCCTGAAGAATATCGCAGGCCGTGCCGCGTGAACGAAAGTCCTGCGCCGTTGCTTCCAATTTCGTGAGCGAGCGGCCTACTAGCACGAGTTCGCATCCTCGTTGGGCCAAGGCATTTGCGAACGCTAGGCCTATTCCCGAGGTTCCACCGGTGACTAGGGCTCTGCCGCGGAGCGGCGAAGCGGAGTTTCGAGATGATCGCACGACACTACGTTAGTTCACTGGGCCGTGTTTGTGCTCCTTTTGGGTGAGGTGTGGTACTCGGGAGTTGAAAAAACATACGATGGGGCTAGAATCGCGTGGGCCGAAAAGCCGGTGGTTTGTTTATGAGTGGTCTGGTCAGGAGGTCACATGTCAGCGGAGGTACCGCAGTGGTTGATTCAAGCGTTCGTACGCTCGGTTCAGGCTGCTGGATCGGCGGATTCTAAGGATCAGATTGCTGACGTATGCCGTGCGCTCATCGGACGGTGGTCCAGCCCGGACCGCTCCTATCACGGCGTCACCCACCTTACCTATGTCCTGACGCGTTTGGAGACCCTGTTGCCCGAGGCTCGGGAACCCGATCTGGTGCGGCTTGCCGCTTGGTACCACGGCTGCTCATTCTCCACGACCGAAGAAGATACCTACACTCATAACGGTGGCGAAAACGAGGACGCATCCGCCACAATCGCTCACGAGCAGCTCCAAGGCTTGGGCGTAGCTCCCGAGAAGGCGGAGCGTGTAGCCTCGCTCATTCGCGCTCTCGGCCCTCAACGGAATGCTGCCGGTTCGGAAAGCGCACAGGTGTTTGATCTAGACGAACAAACACTGCGAGACGCACACCTAGGTACCCTGGCCGTTGAGCCACAGCGCTATAAGAACTACCTATCGAAAGTTGCCGAGGAGTATTCCCACATTCCCCGCATCGATTTCCTGACGGCACGGCGGCAAATTGTGAGCAGGTTGCTCTCACGTAAACAGCTGTTTCTGACGCCTCTGGCGCGACAGTGGGATGAACCTGCCCGCGAGAACCTCGCCGCCGAACTCGAGCGGCTGAACAATTCTCTCGCCAAGGAAGCTGAGGGCGATTCGAGGGAAGGCGATGCGGACGAACATGTTCCGGCGGGAAGCGGCGTTGAGCGGACCGGCGCTCAAGCCGAGCAGGCGGGCGGTCAACCTGAGCCGGCGGGTGCCCAACCTGAGCCGACCAGTGCTCACGGCGAACAGACCGGCACGCAAGCTGAGCAGACGCGTGCTGAAGCTGAGGTAACCAGCGCTGAAGGTAAGCAGATCGGCGTTCAACCTGAGCAGGCGCGCGCTGAAGCATCCGCAGGAATCCGCCGCGAGCCTCGTGCGACAAACAATGAGGACACGATGTCAAGCCTCGAAGCGTGCGCAGATAGGGTTGATCCGGGCCTCAAGCCGCATGAACCAGCAACGCCTGAGGCCGCTCGAAAGGCCCGGCGTGACCAGATCGCTGAGGAAATGCGCCAGCGAATCGAAGAACGGCATAAGGCTGCCGATACGATTCGGATGAATCGGATTTCTGAGGAAACCGCCAGAGAGCAAGGGCTGAAGCACGAGTCACAAGATCGTGATGATGTGGCAGGCGATCCTGTTGACGCCAGCACGGAAGAGCACTCCCTGCCATCCCGCGAGATCGGATCGTCCAGTTCAACGCCGCCGCGCAGGATATCCGCGTGGGAGCGCGTGATGGACGGGCAAGGCGGGCATAGTGACCGGCAAGACGGGCACAGCAAGGGCCAAGACGGACACAGCGACCGACAGGATAACGGGCATGGTGACCGGCAAGATAGCGGCCAAGACGGACACAGCGCCGGGCACGAGCCCGTAACAGAGCGTGAGACAGCACCAGAGCCCGCACGGTACTCAGAGCCTGCACCGCACCTAGAGACCCCGCCGCAACCAGAACCCTCAGACGAGAGCGCACTCGCGGAACCAGAGCATTCAGATGAGGACAGCCAAGCGGCCCCGGCCCCAGAGGAGGAGCGGCAAGAGGCTCCCACTCATGGGATTGAGCGAGAGCCAGACCTGTAAGCCGCAGACCTGTAAGCCGCGGAGCCGAATGACCCTCGCACTAGCAACAACAATGACCCTCGCACAAGTAAGAACCTTGTGCGTTGGACCAGCCGGGGTTCGGCCTAGGCCTAAGACTTTTTGGCCCCGCCCCGCGATCCGCGTATGCCTTTAACACCCTTGACCCCTTTGAAGCCCTTGCCACCCTTTTCACCCTTGCTGGCTCTTTCACCTTTGGATGAGCTGTCTTTGGATGAACCGCCTCTAGACGAACTACCTCTAGACGAACTACCTCTAGACGAGCTGCCGCCTTCGGCCGGCGCCCCAGAATCGGCACCGTCCCCGAGGCCGCTCGCATCGTCGTCCACGAATCCGATGGGAAATGCGAGGCGGACGGTGAGGCCGTGATCGGCTGTGGGCTGTACGCGCGCAGTGCCGCCGTGGGCAGCCATGATGGAGGCCACGATGGACATGCCCAGCCCGGACCCGCCAGATTCGCGTGAGCGTGACGAATCGGTTCGATAGAAGCGCTCGAACAGGTGCTGGGCGTCGGCGGCGGATACGCCGGGCCCATGATCGCGAACTTCGATGACGGCTTCGGTGGGGGAGATCTTCCCGATGGCAAGTTCGGTGGGTGTTCCGGCGGGAGTGTGGGTGAGAACGTTGTTGAGGATATTGGTGATCACCTGGGTAATCTTGTCCTTGTCCCCGATGATGGATACTTCGGGTGCCGCTCCGCCTTCCAACCCGATGAGCTGAGCGTTGCGCGAAGAATCCCGCGCGTGCATATCGGAAATCGCATTGATGCAGGCATGGTTGAGATTCACCATGGTGCGGTCCAAGGGGCGGCCTTCGTCCAACCGCGCCAGCTGCAGAAGATCTTCCACGAGGCGTGACATGCGCTTGGATTCGGATTCAATGCGCGCCATGGTGGGCGTCATTTGATCGTCTGGCACGCCCCCAAGCCGGTACAGTTCCGCGTAGCCGCGAACGGTTGCCAGCGGCGTGCGAAGCTCGTGGGAGGCATCGGATACGAACTGCCGCATCTGACGTTCGGACCGCTCCTTATCGGCAAAGGCATGTTCAATCTGCGCCAGCATCACGTTGATCGAGTTGGCCAGCATTCCCACTTCGGAGCCGGGGTTATCCTCGGGAACTCGTTGGGAGAGATCGCCGGCCGCGATGGAATGGGTAGCCCGTTCGATATCGCGCAGGGATTTCAGGTGATGGCGCACAAGCCACGAGGCCACCAGAGTGCCAACGGCAAGTACCGCGAACCCCACAAGCACGAGGAGCCGCGTTACCAGCGCAACGGTATTGTGTACTTGGGCCAACGGCCGCGCCACAAGAACCGCGCCCACCGGCTGGTTCTGATTCGCGAGGTCGCTCATGGTGACGGGCAGAACGATCACCCGCCAGTTGCTGCCTTCCTTAGTGCCTGCGACGGTCTGAGGTGAATCACCCACGGTGCTCAGCAACTCGGTTGCCTCGGAAGGCGTTCCGTAGCTGCTGAGGGTTTGCGGAGCAATCCGAGTAGAGGTGACGAATTCTCCCCCTTGCTGATCGTAGATCATGGCTTTGAGGTAGAAATCGGACAGATTGAGGTTACTTCCTGATCCGGACTCCGTAGCCCGCATATCATCAATGATTTGCACGGCCACGAGCTTGCCGGACGAACGCAGCCCATCGTCCAGATTCCGTACCAGGTACCGCTCCAGCAGAGTTACGGTGATGGTGCTGACCACAATAATCACCACAACGATCAGGGCGATAAACGTGAACAGAAGCCGGAAACTCAGCGTATTGGTACGCTTGGGCTGGAGTAGGGGCTGCAAGGGGTGCTACTGCTTTCCCGCGCGCAGCACGTACCCGATGCCACGCTTGGTGTGAATCAGTGGGGTGAGCGAAGCAGCTTCCTCAGGATCGGTAATACCAATGTTGTCCGGCGAATCGATCTTCCTGCGCAAGTAGGAGATGTAGGACTCCACGATGGAGATTTCCCCATCCCAGTTGTAGTCCCACACGTGATCGAGGATCTGCATCTTGGATACCACGCGCTCCGCGTTGATCATCAGGTAGCGCAGCAGCTTGAATTCCGTGGGGGAGAGTTCTACGGGACGGCCGGCCCGATGGACTTCGTAGGAATCCTCATTGAGCTGCAAATCCGCGTACTGGAGTACCGCGGCTTCATCCTCAACTGGACTGGTTCGGCGCAGAACGGCGCGAATCCGCGCCACCACCTCTTCGAGGGAGAACGGCTTGGTGATGTAATCATCGCCGCCAACAGTCAGCCCTTGGATCTTGTCCTTGATATCGTCACGCGCGGTCAGGAACAGCACGGGTAGTTCGGGATCGCGTAGGCGCAGCCGGCGCAACACTTCGAAACCGTCCATATCGGGCAGCATGATGTCCAGAACCACAAGATCAACATGGCTCCCTGACTGGTGATGCAGCGCCTCATTTCCGTCCGCCGCTGTGAGTACGGAGAATCCAGCGAATCGCAGGGACGCAGAAAGAAGTTCGCGGATGGACGGTTCATCGTCCACGACGAGCAGGGTTGCTTCAGATGTTGGCTGCTGAGTACTCATGGGGACCATTCAAAACCCCGTAGCTGGGAGTTGTCTAGGAGTAAGTTGTGTGAGGATTATCGACGACGGCGACGACGGCGACGAATGCAAACGGCCACCCCCTACCAGATCCAGAGCGAAGGATCTGTTAAGAAGTGGCCGTTGCGATTAGAGGGAGGTGTGTCAGCGCGGACTAGTAGGAGGTGAAGTCCTTGCCCTCGATCTGCGCCTGCTCATCTGGGGCAGCATCTGCGCCTGCCTTGAGTGCGGCTAGGCGGGTCTCGATCTCCACATCGTTGGAGTGATCCTCGAGCTCAGCGAACTGATCTTCCAGCGAAGAAGCGGCTACCTCTGCCTTGCCCATGGCAAGGGCTTCCTGCCGGCGAACGCGTTCCTCGTAGCGCCCCAGCTCGGAGGTTGGGTCCATGACGTTAATCGAGGAAATCGCATCCTGAACTTGGTTCTGGGCGCCAGCGGACTTCTCGCGGGCAACAAGCTGATCGCGCTTGGTCTTGAGCTCTGTGAGCTTGCCCTTCATCTGTTCAAGGCCGGTCTTGAGCTTCTCAACAACTTCTTCTTGAGATGTGATCATCGGTTCGGCATCGCGAGCTTCCTGCTCGGAGTTGATCTGGTTGGTGATGGCCACCTTGGCCAAGTTGTCGAAACGCGCGGCCTCGGAATCGTTTCCTTCTGCGCGGAATGCGTCTGCACGCTGAGAGGCGGCCAGAGCCTTCTGACCCCACTGCTTCGCGGTTTCCACGTCCTCGTTGTAATCAGCCTGAGCCAAGCGAAGGTTGCCAACGGTGACGGCCACGGCGTCCGTTGCCTCGGCGATGGAGTTCGTGTAGTCACGCACCATCTGATCCAGCATCTTCTGGGGATCCTCTGCGCGATCGAGCAGGGAATTCACATTGGCCTTGGCCAGCTGACTGATCCGGCCGAGGATCGTTTGCTTTTCTGACATGGTATGCCTTTCGTTGAGCTTGAAGCCGCTTGCTGAAACTTTAGCGAATAGAAGTGTTGTGTTCTCAGATATTTCGCGGTGAGCGGTGAATGGTTGCTACGTGGCCTAGAACGAACCACCGAATCCTTTGCCGCCGGAACGCCCGCCGCCAAAGGACCCACCGCGCCGGCCACCGCGGAATGATCCGCCCGAGCGTCCCCCACCGAAGGAGCCGCCCCCGCCTCCGGAGAAGCCGCCGCGCCTGCCTCCACCAAACGATCCGCCGGAATAGCCCCCGTAGTACCCGCCGCGGCGGCCGCCTCCGGAGAGCAGAGAGCCGATGATCATGCCGCCAACCACATCGCCCCAATCGGAGTTGCCGCCGTTGTTGTGCTGGTTGGATTCATTGCGCACTGATCGTTCGGCGGTTTTCAGGGCGTTGTCTGCCTGAGAGCGTGCGCTCTCGAACAGCTGGGCCTTGTGCGGGAGATCTTGGGCGGCCTCACCTTCGGAATAGGACTTGCGGGCGGCGGCCAGCTCCGTCCGCGCACGCGAGGAAACGTAGCGAGAGTACTGGTCAATGTAGGAATCGGCCTCTGAAATGGCCGCCTGTGCGAGGTTCTGGTTGCGCCCGGCCAGAGATTCGGCGCGCTGCCGATTCTCTTCCTGAGTACGCACCTGCTCAAGCGCCGCGTCCAGAGCAGTTTCCGCCTCGGTCAGATCGTTCACCGCCTTGACCGGGTCAGGTGTGGAGCCGGTGGCGTAATCAATGGCCTTCTGGGCCGTTGCCGCACGGGCACTAATGTTGGGATCGCCCGCACCCAGCTTCTTGGCATCGGCAACGTCCTGGCTAATGGAGGCAATGTTCTGCTGCATCTGAGCGCTGGCCTCCTCCAGTGAGGCGCGAGCATTCGAGAGCTTGTGTGCGAGGTTGCGCGCCTGACGCAATGCGTCCTCAGCCATCCGCGCATAGGGAACCGCCTTGTTATTCTGCCCTGCGTCCACGAGCTTCCGTCCCTCGGACGTTGATTCGGTGACAGAGCCCAGCAGTGCAAGGATTTGGGAGGGGTAGGTGCGCAGAGTTTCCAACGCCGATTCGGGGTAGGAAAGCGCCAGTGAGTTCAGCTGGGCATCGGCACTCGATATCTGATCGGCAATCTCCTTGACCCGTGTATCGAGTTCAGCAAGGTGCTCGCCCGCGGTTGCGCTCAGGTTGCGCAGTTTCTGGAACTCGGCTTCCTGAGCGGTGATAGCCTGCTGCGCACGCCCGGTCAGTTCGATGATGTTTTGATTCATTTCGAACTGTTGCGCGGGAGTCTCTGGAACGTCATCATCCAAGCGCTTCTGGATTTCGAAGGCTTGCTGCATGGCGTTCTGCGCGTCAACCAGCGCGTGCGAGAACTGTGAGGTGGCTTCCGTGCCAAACTCGGCCCGTGCGTACTCGAGTTCCGCAGAAGCCGAGCGAACGCCGTCGTCGGCAGAAAGAAGCTGAAAGGAGGCCTGCTTGACTATCTGCTCCAAACTTGCTGCCTCGTTGCGTTCCCGCGCGGACTTGCGGCGCTTACTGATGAGCCAGTACGCACCGCCCACAATAACGATGATGAGCGCACCTACAAGGAGTGGGCCCCAGTTGAAACTCTGGCCGCTCTCCAGCTCCTCGGCTACGAGGATCGTGCCCTCCGCCCAGTTCCCAGCTTGCCACTGAGCCATGGCGTCCTCGGTCAGGGCGTCGCTGATTTCATCCGCCGTGAAGCCATCTTCGCCCGCCCACACGGAGTATTGGCGGGAATCGGTGGCAATGGCTAGCACCGCGTCACGGCTGCCCAAGTTCGATTGTTCGGCGGTATCGGCTGCCCAATCGTCCGAGCTTGCGCCATCAAAGGTGCTGACATACACCACGCGCAGGTTGTGGCCGGTTTCGCCCTGAAGATCCTCCAAAGCCGATTGCACGCTCTCAACATCGCTGACAACCCCGGATTCATCCGTGACGGTGCCCGTCAGATTCATTGGCTCCTCCGCGTGTACCGAAGGGAGGGCAATCAAGCTCACGGCGAGGGCCACGAGCATCGCGATGAGGCGTGGCAGAACACGATGTTGAGATCTCATTCTTAGATCATTGCGTATCGCGGTGCTTTGGGCCAGAGCGAAACACAAAATATTCTCTGAGCGAGCCTGCGAGCATTGCCATAAAAGGTTCGTTTAGCGCCTAGTCAAAGAAGGGCTAGACTGGGGAGCAGTATCTATTCAGTTTGATGAAAGCGAGTTGCCGTGCCTACGGGTAAGGTTAAGTTCTTCGATGAGAAGAAGGGGTTTGGCTTTATTGCCGGGGACGACGGCGAGGAAGTCTATCTCCCCTCCTCTGCCCTGCCCATCGGCATCAAGCTGAGGGCTGGATCTCGTATCGAATACGGCGTTGCTGAGACACGCCGTGGCCCACAGGCCCTGTCAGTCTCCCTTCTGAAGAAGGTGGAGTCTCTATCCAAAAAGAACCGCCGCCCTCCCGAGGAAATGGTGGACATTGTGGAGGACCTTATTAAGATTCTTGACCACTCCTCTGAGCAGTTGCGCCGTGGGCGTTACCCAGAAGGCGGACGGCGCATCGCCCAAGCGCTGCGCACATTGGCGGATGATTTTGATGCCTGAGCAAGTAAAACTATCGAAGGGATACGGCAAAGAACGTATTCTCGGCGAGGCCGTTGATTTCGCGCGTGAGGCCCTGAGCCAGCTGACCAAACCTGCCAACGTTGGTGCACATGTTGGCGTGGTGGCCGAAGGCGATCGGGTGTTGACGCACTGCTTCGCTTGCCTGCTGCCCGGATACCCCGGATGGTACTGGACCGTTACACTGGCGCGGATTCCCCGCTCTAAGAGGCCAACGATCAACGAGATGTCATTGCGGCCCGGCAAGGATGCCCATCTGGCACCCGATTGGGTTCCGTGGGCTGAGCGCCTTCAGCCTGATGATATCCAGCCAACCGATCGGCTCCCCTATGTGGAATCCGATGAGCGGCTAGAACCGGGTTTCGAGGAAATCGGGGATGATGCCGATCAGCTCGAACAGTTCGAAATGGGACTGGGGCGCGAGCGCGTGCTTTCTCCCGAGGGGCGCAGTCAGGCGTTCTCGCGCTGGTATGCGAACGATCACGGCCCCGATAATCCGGCCACGCGTTCTGCTTCCGCAACATGCTCCACCTGTGGATTTCTCATGACCATGGGCGGGTCCGCGCGCACCGTATTTGGCGTGTGCGCCAACGAATGGTCCCCGTTTGATGGGAAAGTTGTATCCTTCGATCATGGCTGTGGCTCTCACTCACAAACCGACGTGCCCAAGCAGAAGCTGCTGTGGGATCCGGTAGAGCCCGTGATTGACGAAATGGATGTTGACGTTCTAGCGGCGGAGTAAATGGAGCGTTTGCAGGGCCGGGTCCGGGGCTACGCGTGGGGAGGGCCCGCCACAATTCCCGAGCTTTTCGGCTATCCGCCAGCCAATGG
>NZ_JBQCZW010000014.1:55026-58733 GCF_052089425.1 Ancrocorticia sp.
CATTAGGTGAAGATACCCTCGTGGGCCATGGCCCTGCCCTGCCCTACCTCCTCAAGCTGATCGCTCCCATGCGGCCGCTATCCCTGCAGGTTCACCCATCTAAAGCGCAGGCGCAGGCCGGGTTTGATGCTGAAGAAGAGGCGGGTATTCCGCTGGATTCCCCAGATCGCAACTACCGTGACCGGAATGCGAAGCCGGAGCTTGTCTATGCCATCACGTCTTTCGAGGCCTTGGTGGGATTCCGGGCACCGCGAAGAATTGCCGAGGTGATGCGCGGGCTGCGCACCCCGCTCTCCGATCGACTGCGGCGGATGGTTCTGCGCGAGGGTGTACGTGCGGCGTTCACCTACCTCATATCGCCCGAGACCTGCCCCAGTGGTGATCGTGTTGCCAGCCTCGTGGAAGCCTGCGCGGAACGTGATCCGGAGAAATCGCCTTCCCGGCGCGCGGATGCTGCAGTGGTGTCCCTTGCCGCGCACTACCCGGGTGACGCCAGCGTTTTGACCCCCCTCCTTATGAACCCCGTGTCGCTGCGCCCGGGGGAGGCTCTGTACATTCCCGATGGAACCGTTCACGCTTATCGCAGTGGAGTAGGTGTAGAGATCATGGCCTCCTCGGATAATGTTCTGCGCGCCGGGCTGACCGAAAAGCACATCGATGTGCCAGAGCTGCTGCGGGTTGTCCGGGCTGACGCTGCTCCTCCGATGCGTATCGCGCCCGAGCGGGTTTCGGCCTCAACGTCCGTGTATTACGCGCCGGTCGAGGATTTTGAACTCTCGGTGGTTCAGCTCAGCGATGCGAACGTCTGGGATCGCCAAAGAAGCGAGGGGCCGCGAACCGTTGTGTGCATGGAAGGTGCCGTTCAGGTGTACGCCGGGGGAGGTGCCTTGCAGTTGAATAAGGGACAGGCTGTTTTCATCGGGGCCAATGAGGGCGAGGCGAGCCTGCGAGGATTCGGCAAAGTTGTGATCGCGGCGGTGCCTTAAAAGTCTCATTGAGTGGCGTGCTCCGCGGTGGCACCGTTCAGTTCTATCCTCAGAGACCCGAACGGGAGACTTCCGAGTTGCAGAGCATCCTGGCCACGGTGCTGAAGGGTAGCGTGCCGAAAGTCTCAGGCCTGCGGCGTGCCTCACTAGCGGGCCGAGTGCGCGGGGTTCGGCCAGTGGCGGAGGGTTGGCTGGTTACCGCAGAATTCATAGGGAAACTCGCCGTGGCCGGTCAGGGAACCTATCGCTCACCGAAGCGCGATGTGGACCGAATAGCTCGAACTTCGAGAAGGAATGAGTCCACTATTTGGACGAGCTCTTGCCCTTAGGGGTCCGCGCAATGAGACTCAATCAAGTGATAGACACGAAGACGCCGCCTGAAACCGAGAAGGCAGGCATGCTGGACAAGTATTTCCATCTGACCGAACGTGGTTCAACCCTCGGGCGCGAAATCCGGGGAGGGCTCGTTACCTTCTTCGCGATGGCCTACATTCTGGTGCTGAACCCCATCATTCTTTCCGGTGAGGATTCCACTGGCGGATACCTAGGCGGAGGCTCCGAGCCGAACATGGCTGCCATCGCCGCCGGCACGGCATTGATCGCCGGCGTCATGACTGTGCTCATGGGTGCGGTGGCAAACTTCCCGATCGGCCTTGCGGCTGGCTTGGGACTGAACTCCATGGTGGCCGCAACCATCGTCACCCTTCCGGGCATGACCTGGGCTGACGGCATGGGCATCATTGTGCTTGAGGGCATCGTGATCGTGCTGCTCGTGGTGACCGGGCTACGCGAAGCGATTTTCCGCGCGGTACCCAAGTACCTGCGTACAGCCATCTCTGTAGGCATCGGCATGTTTATCACGCTTGTTGGCTTGGTAAACGCCGGTATGGTGCGCGCTGGTAGTGGCACTCTCCTTGCCTTCGGTGTTGAGGGATCCGTTTCCACGTTCCCCATGCTGATCTTCGTGATTGGACTGTTCCTCACGGTGATTCTCATGGTTCGGAAGATCAAGGGCGCTATCCTCATCGGTATCATCACCTCCACCATTCTGGCAGTGATTGTTGAAGCTGTTGGAAAGCTCGGTCCAGTGGGCGAGGATAACCCTGGAGGCTGGAACCTCAGCGTTCCCTCAATCTCTGGGTCACCGGTCCAGATTCCCGAATTCGCCACGCTGGGCGAGTTCTCCATCACGGGACCCTTCGAAAAGATCGGCGTGATTGCCGTCGTGGTCCTGACCTTCTCCGTCCTTCTTGCGGATTTCTTCGACACCATGGGCACAATGGTTGCGGTGGGTGCCGAAGGCGATCTCCTTGACGAAGATGGTAATCCTGAAGGCACCAGCAAGATCCTGCTCGTGGATTCACTGGGCGCCGTCGCGGGCGGCGTTGGCGGCGTTTCCTCCAACACTGCGTTCGTGGAGTCCTCTACGGGTGTTGCAGACGGCGGACGCACCGGCATCACCTCGATCGTTACTGGAATCGCCTTCCTGCTTGCTACCTTCCTTTCCCCGATCGTTGCGCTGGTTCCCAACGAGGCGGCCGCGCCAGCACTTGTGGCGGTTGGCTTCCTCATGATGCAGCAGGTCTCGGACATCAAGTGGACTGATCTCTCCGTGGCAATCCCTGCCTTCCTGACCATTGTCATGATGCCGTTCGGCTATTCCATGACTGTTGGAATTGGCGTTGGGTTCATCGCTCACGTGGTGCTGCAGGTTGCCACCGGCAACATCAAGAAGATTCACCCACTCCTGTGGGTTGTTGCCATCATGTTCGTTCTGTACTTCCTCATGGGGCCGATTCAGGGCGCTCTCGCGTAACGGTAAACAATCCCCTCCCACCTCTGAGGCTAACCTATCGGCTTGGTCTGGGCGATGCTCGGTTAATCGAAACGTGACAGTTAACCGGGGGAGATAACGGGCGCGGACATAACCGAATACTGCAGCGGGTGCGTGAATTGTCACCTGCGTCATGGCAAGAGAAAACTGGCGGCGCTACCATTGAAGCACCGTCAGTTTTCTCTATTTGTGCGCCGTTTGGTTGGGTTTGTCCGAAACTCCCCAAGCCTCGCACATCACCTTGTTCTTTGAAAGGACCGTGCCGATTGGGACGCACTTTTGCGAGCCTGAAGTATTACAACTACCGTGTTTGGTTCTTCTGTGCATTGGTAGCCAATACCGGTACATGGATGCAACGCGTTGCTCAGGACTGGCTGGTACTTGCCGTCCTGACAGACGATAGCTCCTTCGCCGTTGGGCTTGTGACGGCCCTCCAATTCGTGCCGATGCTGTTCTTCATGCCTTTTGCCGGAGCCGTTGCGGACCGCTTCGATAAGCGCAAGATCCTGTTCTGCACTCAATCGCTGCAAGCGCTTTTGGCGTTTGGACTGGGCACGATGGTGATGCTGGATGCCGCGAGCGTGTGGCATGTGTGTATCTTCGCCTTCATGTTGGGAACCGTTGGCGCCTTCGATAGCCCGCCGCGCTTGGTGTTCATCTCCGAGCTGGTGCCCCCGCGTTCACTACCAAACGCCGTTGGCCTGAATTCCACGAGCTTCAACATTGCGCGGCTGATCGGTCCTGCATTGTCCGGCCTTCTTATCGCGTGGGTGGGCCTTGGATGGGTATTCTTCATCAACGGCGCCTCCTTTGTGTTTACTCTTGTGGCTCTGGCGGTTATGCGTCCCAGCGAGTATTACCGCACGACGGACAACGCTGCCGGTGAA
>NZ_JBQCZW010000014.1:58833-63753 GCF_052089425.1 Ancrocorticia sp.
ATCGTGGTGATGGCCGCCTTCGGCTTCGCCATCGCAGCAACACTCAATGCGACCATGCCCACCTATCCTCTCTACGCGATCTCTCTGGTTCCTGTGGGCCTCATGATGCTGACACTGCTCACCAGTGCAAACACGGCGGTTCAGATGTCCACGGACCCGAAGATGCGCGGGCGTGTGATGGCGCTCTACCAAACGGTGATGCAAGGGTCCACGCCCATCGGCGCACTGCTCGTGGGATGGATTTCCGAGGCCTTCAGCCCGCGTTGGGGAGTTGGAATCGGCGCTATTTCTGCTTTCGTTGTTGTGGCGGCAGCCTACTTCTGGGGCAGGCGTACATGGGACGTGCAAGTTCGTTACCGGCTGCATTCGCGCCCTCACCTTGATATTCGCGGCCCGCTTGAGCACGAGCGTGAAGAAGCTGAAGAAAAGGCTAACCGGGAGATTGCCCGCACGCAGGGCGATAAGATCCCCGGCGATCACGCGAGGTGAGTGGCAGTGCACGTGTAGTGCACCTAGACATGCGCGCTACTTCTTGTGATCGATGATCCAATCGAGGCATGCCAGCAGCGCCTCCACATCCGCCAACTCAACGTTGGGGAATGTCCCAATACGCAGCTGATTACGGCCCAGGCTACGGTAAGGATCGATATCCACCACGCCATGGCTCCTCAGAATCTTGCTGACCTTCGCCGTGTTGACGGATTCGTCAAAATCTACCGTGGCCACAACGGGAGATCGGTACTGAGGCTGAGTAACGAACGGAGTGGCGTCGTTCCGCGAGGTGGCCCAGTTGTATACGGCGGAGGAGGAACGTTCTGTCCGTTGTGCCATCGCGGAGAGCCCTCCCTGATCGAGCATCCATGTCAGCTGCTCATCAATGAGCAGGAGAGTGGCGATTGCTGGGGTGTTGAGGGTCTGATCCTTTCGCGAATTCTCCACGGCCAACTGGAGATTCAAAATATCCGGTACCCAACGCTCACTCGTCAACTTCTGGATACGGGCTAAAGCCGCAGGTGAGGCGATAGCCAGCCACAGGCCGCCGTCGGCCCCAAAATTCTTTTGAGGAGAGAAGTAATAGACGTCGGTCTGCGAAACGTCCACGTCAACTCCGCCGGCAGCAGAGGTGGCGTCCACGAGCGTCAGCGCTCCTACGCCGCCGAATCGGCTCACCGGGGAGATTGCTCCGGTGGAGGTCTCGTTGTGTGCGTATAGATAGGTGTCAATGCCTTCGGCGCTTTCGCACAGAGCGACGCCCCCCGGTGCGCTGCGCTTGATATCCACCCCATCGATCCACGGTGCGCGGGTAATGGCCTTGACCACCTTGCCAGAGAATTCGCCGAACACGGCGGCTTGGGCGCGGGATTCCACTAGGCAGAAAGTGATGGCATCCCAGAATAGCGAGGCGCCGCCTGTGCCCAGCAGTACTTCGTAGCCATCTGGGATGGCGAACAGATCACCGATCTTCTCGCGAATACTCGCGACTACCTGCTTGACTGGCTGTTGCCGGTGCGACGTTCCCAATGGGCTATCGGGGGCGGTGAGCCGCGCCAGTTGTTGGCTGCGGAGCTTTGAGGGGCCAGAACCGAACCGGCCATCGCTCGGGAGAAGATGAGCGGGAATCTGCAGAGTCATACCTCTATTTTGCCCTGTTGAAGGCTGTGTGTAGAGGCTGTCCGGAAATTGCTCTCGCCCGCGGCTAAACCGCGTGACTTGCGCATTTTGGTGAGGAAAAATGCGTATAAACGCGTCCGACTCGACTATTGTCTATGGGGTTACATAGGCTCGGATGCAGCAGCATTCGGTTGGCGCTGTGCCACGCGACAAGGAGCAAAATATGAGCGGCGATCTTGTGGATACCACTGAGATGTACCTCAAGGCTATCTACGAGCTGGAGGAAGAAGGTGTACCGCCTCTTCGCGCCCGCTTGGTAGAACGGTTGGAGCAGTCCAAGCCGACCGTGTCCGAAACCGTGGCGCGCCTGCAGCGCGACGGCCTGCTCTCCATCGTTGGTTCGCGCACAATCCAGCTCTCACCAGAGGGAAGGCGTCAAGCCACCAACGTGATGAGGAAGCACAGGCTTGCCGAACGGCTGTTGCTTGATGTTCTCAACGTTGACTGGGTGGATGTCCATGATGAGGCGTGCCGTTGGGAACACGTGATCTCCGACGGAGTGGAAGAAAAGATCGCCACACTGCTCGCGAATGAAGAGGCAGATCCTTTCGGTAACTCGATTCCAGAACCTGAAACCTCGGGCCCCGGTGCCCAAGCAGCGGAGCCTTCGGGACTCACACGCGTCAATGACTACGTGGGCGCGAACCCAGAGGGTGGAGATGTTATCTTGGCCCGCATTGGCGAAGTACTCCAAACGGACGCCGGGTTGCTTGCCGAATTCCAGGCAGCAGGATTCGCACCCAACGTGCAGGTACGGCTCACTCGTGGCGGCGAGGACACGTGGTACATGGACTTCGCCAACGGATCCACGATTACGCTGACGCCGTGGGCCCAAGGCCATTTGCTGATTCGAGAGAAGTAGACCCGGATCACTGAGGCCATTTACGGCAGTGGCGTGGCCGACACGCCGAGGGCCAAATGCGTCACATTCCGTTATCTAGTTCGTGATCTGGTGCGCCATATCTAGCTGTGAAATCTCTGAAAACCGCTTAGTTCCGCCAAAAAATGGCAAATATGACGTGCGTCATATAGCGTTACCTAAACGTGACATTTGGTTATAAAGCCGTTAGTGTCTTACTTAGACAAAAGTTCTTGGTGGCTTCGGCCGCCGGACTGAGTGAAGTATCAAGGAGACATCTCAATGACCGGACGCCATGCGATCACACGCGGGGCTGCGCTCAACACCGTAAATACCCCTGCCGGACGTGGCCTCATCGCCGCAATGGCAGTCGGAACTGCATTTGGCGTCACGCTGCCAGCTGCGAACGCTGCCGAAGTGACAACCAATGACATCAACGGTGCGGCCATCCTCACGGCGAAGTCTGATACTAGGGACGCGACCGGTGGTGCGGAAGCTGAGGCTGACTCGATTCCCGGGGTCACCACAATGAATGATGTTGATTGGGGTGGCGCTGAAGACGTAAGTTTTGCGAGCGAAGACAAGGGCGATATCGAAGTTCAGGTAGCGGTCGAAGAGCCTGAGCCCGAGCCCGTAGTTGAGGAGGCTGCACCAGCAGCTGAGACCACAACTCAGGCTGCTGAAGCACCCGCTCAATCCGAACCGGCTCCTCAGCAAGCAGCTCCTGCATCGGGTGTTTCCGGCATTGTCGGTACCGCGATGTCCTACACTGGTTCTCCTTACGTATGGGGTGGCACCACCCCATCTGGTTGGGACTGCATCGGCTTCGTCCGCTACGTCTTCGCCCAGCACGGCGTTTCGATCGGCGGCTACACCACGTCCGTTCTCTCCGCTGGTACGCAGGTTCCTTACTCGCAGGCTCAGGCCGGCGATATCCTCTACTGGCCCGGTCACGTGGCCATCAGCTTGGGTAATGGCCAGAACGTTGGCGCGTGGAACGAAGGCATGGGCACTCGCGTTGGTCCAGATTCTTGGATCGGCGGAACCCCCACCGTTATCCGCGTGGGCTAATCGAATAAAGCTTAGAAGGGGGCCAGCGGAAGCTGGCCTCCTTCTTTTTCTGACCTCAGACTCACTTTGGTCCCTGCGTTTGTTGCCACAACGTGCCAGAATTGACGTGCACGGCAACTTTTCTCTGGAGGGGGCAGGTATGGCGTATCGTCACGAAAATCTAGTGGTTTGCGGGATCGATGGTTCCGAGTTCTCACTCAATGCGCTGGAGTGGGCTGCGCAGGAGGCAAAGGTACGCGGTGCGCATCTTGACATCGTTGCTTGTTATGAGCGGCCAGGCTATTCACCGGCGGGCGATGAGCCGAGCGGGCCGCTACTCGAGGCCGGGGCGCAGAAGATCCTTGAGAACGCGGAACAACAAGTCAAGGACACTGTTCTGGATTATGCCCTTCACCTGTCCGCCGAAGACCCAACATCCGAACTCATCCAAAGGTCAAAATCCGCAGCACGTCTGGTATTGGGCGCGCGCGGCGGCTCCGGCGGATTCGCGGATCGGCTCCTTGGTTCCGTGGCGTCGACAGTTTCTTCGCGGTCCTATTGCTCGGTCGTCATCGTCCCATCGGGCCCTGTGCGGGAGGTGCTGCCAGTGAAGCACATCGTCTGCGGCGTTGATGGTTCAGAATCATCGCTGGTTGCCTTGGACCTTGCAGTGCGTGAAGCGGTGCGCTGGGGTGCGCGGCTTTCCTGTGTAGGTGCCGTGAGCTTTGCTGGTGGTGCGTGGTTGCCCGGTGGTGGTTACCATCAGGAGGTTCTGGACGATGTGCGGGAAGGTCTCAAAGAAGCTGTAGAGAACGCGCGGCAAGGATACGACGTTGATATACGTTGCCATGCCATCGAAGGCAATCCTGCAGCTCTCATGACAGAGTTCTCCACAGCAGTTGATCTTCTTGTTGTTGGCTCGCGTGGACGTGGTGGCTTCGCTGGATTACTTCTGGGGTCCACAAGCCAGTCGATCATCCAGCATGCGACGTGCCCTGTAGCGGTTGTTCCCCGCCGGACACGCAACAATGAAGATATCGGCGGTCCAGCTGTTCCGTGGAGCAGAGTGTAACAACGGTCGTTGCCTCGTTGCCTCGTTGCCTCGTTGCCTCGTTGGCGTGGCCTGCGTGTCACGGGTGCTCGTTTACGCGGCAATCTCCCGTGTACGTCACAGGTATCCGCGTACCCCGTGGACTCCTGTGTGCATCACAGGCAGTGAACCTGATTCGGTAGGAGTCCCGCAAAGTCGCTACACTAGTCAGGTCCGCCCTTGTAGCTCAGAGGAAGAGCGACCGCCTCCTAAGCGGTAGGTCGAAGGTTCGAATCCTTTCGGGGGCACT
>NZ_JBQCZW010000015.1:0-56761 GCF_052089425.1 Ancrocorticia sp.
ATTGTGGAGCATAGGGGATTCGAACCCCTGACCTCTTCCATGCCATGGAAGCGCGCTACCAACTGCGCCAATGCCCCTCGGACTCGTATAACTTTACAGCCGAACAGCCGCCTCTCCAAATCAGAAAGGGCTGTATTCCGCGAGATACATCCCACACCTCGCGGTCGCGCGTCCCCTACCTCCTGATGGCCTCGATGGGCTCATTCGCGGGAGCCACTGCTTGGTTGTAGGCCACCAAGCACCACTGTGGCGTGCGGTTGGTCTGGAGCTGCAGCACCGCGAAGTGGCAGTTGTCCATGCCGCGCAGGCCGGACCATTCCTCGCCGCCCAACCCGAGAAGGGTTGAGACCCCTGCGCGTATCGCCGCGCCGTGAGCAACGGCTAGCAGTGTGCCGCCCTCCATGTCAGAAGCAGCCTCCGCCACAGCCGATGCGAAACGTTCGCCAAGATCCACATTTCGCTCAATATCAAGGCCTTCGGGGTAGCCCCCATCCGTCCAGACGAGGAATTGCTCGGGGTCGCGTTCCTGGATCTGCTCCCGAGTCATTCCCTCCCATTGCCCGTAGTTCCGTTCGCGCAACCGGCCATCCCACTCCATGGGCACGCCCACGAGTTCCACAACCTGCTGAGCAGTATCTGCCGCGCGTGAGAGTGGCGAGCTGATGATGCGATCCGGGGCCATGGCGGCAATCTCGGGGGCTATTCGTGCGGCTTGTGCACGCCCCACGTCATTGAGCGGGAAATCCTGTGATCCTTGAATGCGCTGTTGAACGTTCAGATCGGTTTGGCCGTGGCGCCACAGGATCACTCGCCTCGCGCTCATTGTGCGCTTCCGCCCGCGGAATCCACAGCCTCACCAGATCCGCCGAGCAGACGATCGAGTGTGCTGGGTTCATCGCCCACAGCATCGGTGCGCAGGTCCACACCCAGATCGATCTGCGGGCAGTCCGCCCACAGCTTCTCTAGAGCGTAGAACTCGCGATCTTCTTCCAACTGGACGTGAACGATCAGGTCACCATAATCGAGAAGCACCCAGTGCATTTCCGCATCGAAGCCCTCGCGGCGGCGAACCTTCTCCCCCGCTTCGTGCATCGCGCGATCCACGGCGTTGACGATCGCCCGCAGCTGGGGCTGGCTTTCACCGGAGATCACGAGGAAAACCTCGGTCAAGATCAGGCGTTCGGATACATCGATGGCAACCACGCTGGTTGGCTTAACCTCCGCAGCTCCTGTTGCCGCGCCACGCGCTAGTTCGATGATTTCCTCAGATGCTGCCACTTTTCTCCTTGGTAATGCGCCCTGATAAGGCGCCGCGATGATGCGGTTGGTGGTGTTGTGATGCTGCTTGATGTTAGTAAAGGAACCCGTTGAGGTACGGAACGGAGGAAACGATCGTGTAGGGATCGATGTATCCGCCGGATTCGAGGAAGAAGTGCCGAACGGCGAAGCCCAACGCGATTCCAAGAACCAGTCCGATGAGGATTCCGATCACCGTCATGAGGATGTTGCGCGGCTTGTCCTCCTGAAGCTCCTCGATCTCATATTCGGCCTCAACATCATCAGCCTCCGCCCATTCCCGAGCGCTTGTCTTAGCCTTGGGAACGCCGGTATCCGAGCTCGCTTCCGCGTCAGATTCCTCTTTCGCGCCTGCGGCTGCGGCTTCCTCTGGTTCCCCAGCATCGCCGGCCGATGAAACCTGAGTCCACGATTCGCCGGCCACGGCCTCGCCAAGTGTGTGATGCGATTCAACGGGCGCAGTTTCGCTTCCTACCTCCGGACTCGCACTGCCAGCCGACGGCCCCGTTGAATATCCCTCGGAACGCATCCGGTCCAGCAAGCGGTCCTGCAGGCTTGCTCCGCCATCGCGACGATCCTCGTCATCATCCGTGCTCGAAGCCCACGATGCATTGGCGGACCTTGCCGATGGAGCCGAAGCGGCGGACCAACCAGACCCGGCGCTCCCGGACGTCCCCGCAGCATCCGCATCGAAGCGTTCGAATACGCTGCGGCGCCCGGCGCCATTGGACGATTCGGCGCTTTCGGCCAGAGTTGCTTCGGCGGCTGCAAGATCATCGCTGGCTGCCGCGGCGGCGCGTTCGGCCTGCTCACGGTCGTGGCGGGCGGCATCTTGTTCTGCCTGAGCGGCGCGCTGAGCCTGAGCGATGCGTTCGCGATTGGCAGCGGCACGTGCGGCGGCCTCGGCGCTGGCCCGCTCTGACACGGCTCTGCGTGCGGCGGCCTCCGCTTCGCGTTGGGTGGTGGCCCGCCGGGCTGCTTCCTGCTTGGCTGCCTCCACCTCGGAATCAACGGCGGCCTTGGAGGCCCGCTCGCGCTCACGCATCTCCTTGCGGCTGAGCCGGTTCAGGCTGATCTCTTGGGTGCGCGAGAGCTCTTCGATTGGTGAAGGGCCGTCAGTCACGGGGCCAAGCATGCCCTGTTCCCTCATTTGGCGCCGAGACAACCGTGGTTTCTCCTCGCTCATCCTCAGTGCTCCTTCTCCTGGAGGGCCTCCTGAGGCCCTCCATCGTTTACGTCCTCATATAAATGATACTTGGCGATGTATTGAACAACGCCATCAGGTACCAAATACCAGATCGGTGCGTCGCGGCTCACGCGTTCACGGCAGTCCGTGGAGGAGATCGCCATGGCGGGAATCTCCATCAGGGTCATGACGCCCGGCGGCAACTTGCTAACATCCAGTTTATGCCCCGGGCGCGTTACACCAACGAAGTGCGCCATCTCCCACAGTTCCTGTGAGTCTTTCCACCGCAGAATCTCGGGAAGAACGTCCGCACCGGTAATGAAGTAGAGGTCCGCATCCGGGTAGATGTGGCGCAGGTCCCGCAGGGTATCTATCGTGTAGGTGTTTCCCTGCCGCTCGATATCCACGCGCGAGACGGAAAAACGCTTGTTGGAAGCCGTGGCGATCACCGTCATGAGGTAGCGGTGTTCGGCCAGCGTCACGTCCCGGTCACGCTTGAATGGCTGGTTCCCGGTGGGAACGAACACCACTTCGTCTAGCCCAAAATGGCTTTGCACCTCGGAGGCAGCCACAAGATGTCCGTGGTGGATGGGATCGAATGTTCCACCCATGATCCCGATTCTGCGGCGGCGCCCCGGCGTTCCATCAAAAGGGACGTGCACGTCAGATTCGTACATGACCATCCCCTTCAACGATCCACGTTGTAGTAGTCAGCTCTGTCAGTCCCATGGGCCCACGGGCATGCAGTTTCTGGGTAGAGATGCCGATCTCCGCCCCCAGACCGAGTTCCCCGCCATCAGTGAACCGCGTTGAGGCGTTCACCATGAGCGCGGCCGAATCGATCGAGGACGTAAATGCACGCACCGCACCCACATCCTGGCTCACGATGGCCTCCGTGTGCCCCGTTGAGTACCGGCGGATATGTTCGATCGCCTGATCGATGGAATCCACCACGCGCACCGCCATCTCCAGCGCGAGGTATTCGGTCTCCCAATCCTCGTCCGTGGCGGGAACCACGCCCGGCGCCAGCTCCTGAACCTTCGGACACCCGTGCACGGTCACGCCCGCTTCTCGGAGCCCTCCCACGACGCGCGGAACGAATTGGTCAGCAACTGCCGCGTGGACGAGCAGAGTTTCGGCCGCATTACACACGCTGGGCCTGTGGGTTTTTGCGTTGATCGCGATCGCGAGCGCCTTGTCCAGATCCGCTCCCTGATCCACATACACATGGCAGTTTCCCACGCCGGTTTCGATCACGGGAACCAGCGATTCGCGCACCACGGTTTGGATCAGCCCGGCTCCCCCTCGCGGGATCACCAAGTCCACGAGTCCGCGCGCACGCATGAGAGCCACGGCTCCTTCACGCCCGTATTCATCGATAGTAGCGACGAGGTCCGCTGGAAGATTTTCGACGACGACGGCGCCCCTCATCACACGAACAATCTCCGCATTTGTGTGCAGCGCAGCGCTCCCACCACGCAGCAGCACGACAGATCCTGCCTTGAGCGCCAATGCGGCGGCATCAACAGTCACGTTCGGGCGAGCCTCGTAGATCATCCCGATCACGCCCATGGGCACCCGGGTTTGGCGCAGAATGAGTCCATTCGGCAATGTTTGGCCGCGCACCACTTCGCCAACCGGATCCGGCAGCCCGGCCACTTCACGCGTGGCCGCGGCTATGCCTGCGATGCGTTCGGGAGTGAGCAAGAGGCGGTCGATCAGTCCCTCTGCCATCCCTGAAGCACGCCCGGCCTCAATATCGCGCACGTTGGCCGCCACAATGGCGTCCGAGTGCGCTTCCAGTTCATCAGCAATCGTTCGCAGCAGCGCATCCTTGGCACCACTCGTTGCACCGCGCAACGCGCGTGCAGCTTGTTGAGCCCGGCGAGCCGCCGCCTCAACGCCTTCTGTGGGGGTTAATCCAGCCATAGGCCTAAGCCTAAAGGTTTTTGCCGTGCTATGGGCTTCACGGTGCGGAGTGGTTCACATAGGGAATAGGTTGCGCCCCCACATCGTTCCCACCCACAGCAAGGCGTTCAACAAGAAAGGCAATTATGGCTACCCTTCCGGTTACCACAGAAAACTTTAATGAGACGGTCGATGAAGGCATTGTCCTTCTGGATTTCTGGGCGTCATGGTGTGGCCCGTGCCGTCAGTTCAGCCCGATCTTCGAGAAGTCCTCTGAGACCCACACTGATATCACGTTCGGCAAGGTAGATACCGAGGATCAGCAGGAACTCGCCTCCAACTTCGGAATCACCGCCATCCCAACGCTCATGGCGTTCCGCGATGGAATCCGCGTGTTCGAGCAGGCAGGCGCCCTTCCCGGCCCCGCACTGGAGGATCTCATCTCTCAGATCGAGGGGCTAGACATGGACGAGGTCCGCGCCAAGGTTGCAGAGATGGACAAGAACTGACTCGCCGTCGTCGTCAATAAACAAAAGTAGGCACCTCGTACGTGAGGTGCCTACTTTTTTGAACGTGTTATCCCTCGGAACGGGCGCGAAGAAGCGGAAGCACTCCGCGAATCACAGAGGCCAAATCGGTGGGCAGCGAGGCCGGAAGGAACACCACGCCGTCCGCGGCTCCCAAACCGATCCACGATTCCACGAGGTCCGCAACATCGTACACGGTGCCCACCACGGAGGTCTTGCCCTCGAACACGGGGTGACCATTCATGGCCTCGATGAGGATGGCCCGTTCGTTCGCCGCCTGCTGGTTGCCGGAAATGATAATTCCGATCTCCACAAGAACCTTGAGATCGCGTCCCTGCTGGTGCGCTGCCGAACGCAGAGCGAAGCGGGCACCCCGAGCCTCGTGGGGATCATCCGTCAGCAGGCGGACCATATCGGCCCAACTGGCCAGCTCATCGATATCCAAGGACGTGAGGCGATCGCATTCCACGCGCGCCGTGACTTTCACACCTGATTCGTGAGCGGCCGCGGCATTGGCAGCCAACTGCTCCATATCGGCAGAATCGTCAATATCGATTTCGATGCAGCCCCAGCCATCCTTCTGTGCGGCCAACAGCTCCACTGCCTCGTCTACATTTGCACTTTCGGCAGGAATCCCGGCTGAGAAGCCAACGGCGCCGATGTCCATGATTCGCGAAACCGTGCGCGCTGCATCCATGCACGTGGCACGATCGGATCGCGCCTGAAAATCCTTGGAGAGCGCAATAAAATCGAGACCGCCGTTGCAGGCCGCGCCGATGCACGAACCGATGCGGGAAAGGCTGGCGTGTTCAACGGGCAGATCAATGCCAATCGAGGCAAACGCCTCGCTGCATACCGCCCCGAGAAGCGTCAGGTCCACTCCGATCGTGGCTTCTGTTGCCCGTTCGGGTGAAAGTGTTTCATTGGTGGATAATTGAACTGTCATGGTCGTTCGTCCGTTCACGATTTCGATGAGTATCGCTTGCGAGCATCGAGTGGTTGGAGGAAAGAGTGGCTGCAGGGCCGTGCACAAGGTTCACTTGCACATTCGACGATGACTGCACACGAAATGGAGGGGAAGCACATGGAGTGGAGCGTTTGGGTTGTTAACCGCATTCACTGACATTGCTACTCATCCCTTCCGGCATGGACTCCGCGGGTGGCGGCTTGTATCTTGTGATACGCCTACAGAGTAAACAACAGCACGTCCGAATGGCAAGACGGGCCCTCCATACAGTGGACGATCTCACTCAACGTGTGTTACGTACGCCTCATGTTGCCGGGTGCCGAGGGCTGGCACACCGGCTACTCGGGCGAAGCCGCGTGATGGGCGCGCACTCGCACGAAATCGTTGACGTGCACCACGGGCCGTAACCCGTGCGCCGTATCCTTATCGCCCGCGATGCGGGTGAGTTCCTCTGACGAGAAGCCGCAGATACCCCGCCCGATCGTTGTTCCGTCCATCTGGCGGATCTCCACAAGATCACCGGACGCGAACCTGCCAGCCACGGCAAACACGCCCACGGGCAACAGCGACGTGCCGCCCCGGCGTAGTGCGGCGGCAGCTCCGCCATCCACGATGATGGTGCCCTTGACCTGAGCCGCGTGCTCCAGCCAGAGCTTACGGGCGGATGTGCGCCTCCCTGTGGGATGGAACCACGTACCTACTGGCTCCCCTGCCAGAGCCCTCCCTAGATTCTCAGGAGAGGTGATAAGCACGGCCACGCCACCAGAACAGGCTAGATCGGCCGCTGCCACTTTGGTGCGCATGCCGCCAGTTCCCACGATCGATCCGTGGGCGGTAATTTCGAAGGCATCTAGATCCCGCATGGAATGAACCTCGGAGATGAGGCGGGCGCCTTCGAACTTGGGAGGCATCGTATACAGGCCGTCCACGTCCGTCAGGAGGATCAAGACTTCACTCGCCACAAGGTGGGAGGTCAGGGCGGCAAGGCGATCATTGTCCCCGAATCTCAGCTCATCGGTGACCACCGCATCGTTTTCATTCACGATGGGGATGACGCCTAGGGACAGGAGCGTGGACAGAGCGCTCTGAGCGTTAGCGTAGTGGCGCCTGTTCACCACATCTTCGGCGGTAAAGAGCACTTGTCCGATTGTGATCTGGGACTTGGCGAACTCGGATTCCCAGGCTGCCAGCATGCGGGACTGGCCAACCATCGCAGCCGCCTGGTGCAGGTGCATCTCTCGCGGGCGCCCGGATAGGCCCAGAGGGCCAATCCCAGCTGCAGTGGAGCCAGAGGAGACCAGCACAACCTGCTGGCCGCGCTGGTGGGCAGCGCTGAGCGTTCCCGTGATGTGAGCCAGCTGGTCAACGTCCAGATTGCCGTCAGGCCGCGTAAGCGAGGAAGATCCAACCTTCACCACGATGCGCGTGGCCTGATCGAGTTGATGGCGATGAAGCACCTTGTTGTTCACACCGCCATCTTGCCATCAAATGCCGGAGGGGTCCGTCCAGTGTCCAGCTTCGCGTTCCTGCCAGAGCTCCTCGCGAGCCTCCGCCTTCCCGTCCATGCTGTCCAAGTAGGCGTCCTTGCGCTCCTTGCGGGTGGGGCGCACCGGTTCCTCGAATCGCAAATCCGTTCCGCGCGGTCCCAGAAGCTCCGCACCGGTTTGCATCGTGGGCTCCCAATCGAAGATGAAGCCATCTTCCTCAGAGCCAATCACTACCATGTCCCCGGCGCGCGCGCCGGCACGCATGAGTTCCTTCTCAATCCCGATGTTGTAGAGCTTGTCCGCGAGGAATCCCACGGCCTCATCGTTATCGAAATCGGTTTGACGCACCCAGCGTTCGGGCTTGGTGCCACGAACCAGATAGAAGTCCTCACCGCCCTTAGAACGCTTGGCGATCGTGAACGCATCCTCGCTCCTGCGCCCGCGTGGGCGTAGAACGATGCGCGGGGTCTCCTCAAGCTCCGGTTCTGCGGCACGTGCCGCCTCCACGGCCTTGGCCAAAGCGAAGGAGAGCGGGCGCAGGCCCTCGTGGGATGCCGCGGAAACCTCGAACACGGGAAGGCCGCGAGATTCCAGATCCTCCCGCACGAACTCCGCGAGCTCGCGAGCCTCCAACACATCAATCTTGTTGAGAACCACAATGCGCTGGCGATCCATGAGCGGCACGCGGCCTTCGATGGCGGGCAGCTCGTGGGCATAGGCGGCCAGTTCACGCTCAATCATGTCCAGATCCGTGAGCGGATCACGGCCGGGCTCCAGCGTGGCGCAATCCACCACGTGAACAATCACGGAGCAGCGCTCGATATGCCGCAAGAACTCGAGGCCGAGTCCCTTGCCCTCGGAGGCCCCGGGGATGAGGCCCGGCACGTCAGCGATCGTGTAGCGATCATCGCCTGCCTGAACCACACCAAGGTTGGGAACCAGTGTGGTGAACGGGTAATCGGCGATCTTCGGGCGCGCAGCGGACATGGCTGCAATCAGCGAGGACTTGCCGGAGCTCGGGAATCCCACGAGAGCCACATCGGCAACGGACTTGAGTTCGAGCACCACGTCAGCCTGCTCGCCCTCATCACCCAGCAGGGCAAAGCCAGGGGCCTTACGCTTGGGCGATGCCAGTGCGGCGTTGCCCAAGCCACCCGCGCCCCCGCGAGCAATGACGTAGCTCGCGTCCTTGCCCACGAGATCCGCGAGCACCTCACCGGAGGTAGACCGCACCACGGTTCCAGAGGGGACGCCAAGAATCAGATCGGCGCCATTGCGCCCGGCGCGCATATCTCCCGCACCCTGTGTTCCCGATTCTGCCTTCTGGTGCGGGGAGTGGTGGAAGGCCAGCAGCGTTGTCTCCTGCGGATCCACCTGAGCAATGACGTTGCCGCCGTGCCCGCCATTGGCGCCATCGGGCCCGCCCAGCGGCTTGAACTTCTCGCGCTTCACCGATGCACACCCATTGCCGCCATTGCCTGCCTGGGCGTAAATAGTCACTCGATCTACGAACGTGGCCATGTTTCCTCTGCTCTTTTGTCGGATGGGTCGGATGGGTGTGGGAAGAAAAAGAAAGAGGGTGGAAGGCATCGCCTTCCACCCTCTCGCTATCAGACTTTAGTTACGCCTGCGCATCGACGATATCGATGACCTTGCGATCCCTGCGCGTTGCGAACTTGACGCTGCCAGCCTGCAGTGCGAACAGCGTATCGTCCTTGCCGCGGCCAACGTTGTTGCCTGGGTGGAAGTGCGTTCCACGCTGGCGGACGATGATCTCTCCGGCCTTGACGATTTCGCCGCCGAAGCGCTTGACGCCGAGGCGTTGCGCGTTGGAATCGCGCCCGTTGCGCGAGGAACTCGCGCCCTTCTTATGTGCCATCTCTAGAACCTGCTCTCTAGTAATGCGTTGACGGAGTAAATACTCACTGAATGCCGGTGACCTTGAGGCGGGTCAGCTTGGCGCGATGACCCATGCGCTTGCGGTAACCAGTCTTGTTCTTGTACTTGACGATGTTGATCTTCGGACCCTTATCGTCACGAACAACCTCGGCTGTTACCTTTGCGGAAATGCCATCGGCAGCCGTGGTGACCTTGTCACCGTCAACGAGCATGATGGGATCGAGCTCGACGGTATCGCCTGCCTGTCCATCCATCTTGTCAACTACGACGACGGACCCAACGGACACCTTCTCCTGACGGCCGCCGGCCTTGACGATCGCGTAAACCACGTTCTTGCTCATCTCTGTTGATTCCGGCTGCTCACGCTATTGCGGAGCATGACTAACTAATGGGCACGATTTCGCGCGCCGACTCTCAAGGTTACTCACTTTCCAGTAAGCCAATCAAGTCCCGAAGCCCCTTATGGGGCAATTCGGCTATGGGATACACCACGCGGGTTCACCGCGCAGGCACGCGCTATTGCGCGGGAAAGCTCATGATGGCTGCACCAGCATCACTCCCGGGCGTGATCGTGCCCGAGGAAGAGACACGGCGAACCTTCTTAGGCTTGGATTCCTTCGCGGCACCCTCACCCGCGGGTTCACTCGCAGCGCCCGCAGATCCGGTTTCCACCTTGCCCACGGGGGCGTTCGCCGCCCTGCGCAAGGCAGCTGGCTTATCCATCGGCTTGTCTAGGGGTGCCGGCGCCTTCTTGACCACTGTCTGAGAGGTGGAAGACGGGGCGCCGTCGTCGTTCTTCTTCTTATTCTTTCCCGAACCACCGGACTTACTTGAACCACCGGACTTACTTGAACCACCGGATTTACCGGAGCCCGAAGACTTCTTGCCCTTCTTCTGCTTCTTGGGCCCGGACGAACCGGTATCAGGCGCGGAGGTCTCGGCAGCGGGGGCACCATCCTCTTGGCCCTTACCCGCCGCGGCGATCGAGTTGAGGGCGTTCTTCACACCATCACGCTTGGGATCGTTGTCCGACCCCTGATCGCGGGCCGGCTGCTGCTGTTGCTGCTTCTTGCCGCGGCGCTGCCCGGAATCGGATGGACCATCCGTGCGCTCGACCGGGTGGGAATGGGTGATATACCCGGCGCCATCGCAGGCTTCGCAGGTGGTGGAGAAAGCCTCCACTAGGCCCTGACCCACCCGCTTACGCGTCATCTGCACAAGCCCGAGCGAGGTGACTTCAGCAACCTGATGGCGCGTACGATCGCGCCCCAAGCATTCGATGAGGCGCCGCAGCACAAGCTCGCGGTTGGCCTCGAGCACCATGTCGATGAAATCAACCACGATGATGCCACCGATATCGCGAAGGCGAAGCTGACGCACGATTTCCTCTGCGGCCTCCAAGTTGTTCTTGGTGACCGTTTCCTCAAGCGATCCGCCGGCACCGGTGAACTTGCCCGTGTTGACGTCAATCACCGTCATGGCTTCGGTGCGATCCACGATGAGCGTGCCACCCGAGGGCAACCACACCTTGCGATCAAACGCCTTGGACAGCTGCTCATCCACCCGGTTTGCCGTGAAGATATCCTCGGAGGAAGTCCAGTGTTCGAGCCGTTCGGTCAGCTCAGGTGAGAGCTCGCCAACGTATTCGGACAGGGTCTTCCACGCTTCCTTGCCCTGAATCTTCAGGGAGGCGAAATCCTCGTTGAAGATGTCGCGGACAACGCGCACCGCCAGCTCCGGCTCGCCCTTCAAGAGCACCGGTGCGGACTTGTAAGCCTTGGACTTCTCCTGGATCTCCGCCCACGTAGCGGTCAGCCGTTCAACATCGGCGCGCAACTGCTCTTCCGATGCTCCTTCGGCCGCGGTGCGAACAATCACGCCGTGTTCGGAGGGCACGATCTGCTTGAGTAGCTTCTTCAGGCGCTGGCGTTCCTTTTCGGGAAGCTTGCGGGAGATGCCCGTCATAGCGCCGGAGGGAACCAGCACCAGATGGCGGCCTGCAAGCGTCACCTGAGCCGTCAGGCGTGCGCCCTTGTGGCCGATCGGATCCTTCGTCACCTGAACAAGAACGGTATCGCCGGACTTGAGCGCCTGCTCAATCTTGCGGGGCTTGCCTTCCATTCCGGCGGCTTCCCAGTTCACTTCACCGGCGTAGAGAACCGCGTTGCGGCCCTTTCCGATATCCACGAACGCCGCCTCCATGGATGGCAGCACGTTTTGGACGCGGCCCAAGTACACGTTGCCCACCATGGACACCTGCGTGTGCCGAGCAACGTAATGCTCCACCAGCACGTCATCCTCAAGAACGGCGATCTGGTTCAGGCCATCCTGTTCGCGCACCACCATGTCACGCTTGACCGATTCACGGCGTGCTAGATATTCCGATTCCGTGATCGTGTGGCGGCGGCGTCCGGCCTCGCGGCCTTCCTTGCGGCGCTGGCGCTTGGCCTCCAAGCGGGTTGAGCCCTTGGGTGCCGTTACCTCGTCCGTTGCTTCCGAGGACCGGCGGCGGCGCCTGCGGCGCGTGGTGACGGACTGGTCTGCTTCTTCCTTGTCCGCATCCTTCGCCTGCTCCTTGGCGGGCTGGTCTTTGTTGGTCTGATCCTTGTTCGGCTGGCCCTTGGCTGGCTGGTCCTTGCCGTGATCCTTATCCTTCGAATCCTTCTTGGATCTGGTGTCCCGGTTGCCCTTGTTGTCCTTCTGCCCGCCGTCTTTGGCGCCGGACTTCTCCTGAGCCGATTCGGGTTCGGGTGCGGTTTCGCGCTGGTTGTCCGAATCCTCCGTGGTTTCGCCCTGCTTGCGGCGCCCACGGGACCCGCGCCGGTTCCCCTTGGATTCGTCCTTCGAATCGCCGTTTGATTGCTTGTGGCTGGCTTCCGAAGGTTCGGACGGCTCGTTGTTTTTCGAGGGAGGACGACGACGAGTACGCGCCTGTGCCACATCCGGCTCTTGGAACAGCAAGGCCGTCATGGCCGGTGCCAGAGCGGACTCGGCTACCTTCGCCCCAGAACCGTTCTGCGCATCGCTGGCACTGAAGAGGGCTTCGCCAGCCTTCTTCTTGGTGGTCTTCTTGCTGGTTGCTTCCTTCTTGGGAGCACCATCTGGCTTGGGGTCTGCCTGCTTCGCTTCGGCTGCTTCCTCGCGCGGGGCAATCGAATTGAACAGGTCGTCAGTGGAAACCTTCGGGGCCACCGCGCGCTTACGCGATGTCCGCTCTGGCGCATCGCGCTTCAATTCCGCCAGCGATTCCGCTATGGCGTCCTGTGCTTGTGAATCTAGTTTCTTCGTGCGGGTGCCCTCAGGGCGTCCCGACGCTGTGGCCTTGTCAGCCATACGTGTACGCACTCTCCTGCCCGTCTGGCTACGCTCCCACATCTACGAGGCTGTAACGGGCCAATAATCGCGTTCTACCGCGGAAAGCTCTATCTCCCGAGCCGATATCAGCCACCGGCAGCAACGCGTAAGCGGCGCTCAGTAGGATCAGCGGTCGGGTTGTCAGACGATGCGGGTACGTCTAACACCGCACTCATTCTCTCACACCCTGTTCGAATGGCCTAACATCTGTTCGGACGTTTCACGCATCACATCATCTGGGGCGAAAGTCCCAGCGGTGACGGCATGAGCATCGCGATTGGCGCGCTGAGGCGCGAATCGAGCAGTTTCGGGCGCCCAGCCACGGACCGTCTCCCGAAGAACCGCCCACGATTCCGGTGATATATGAGGAATACCAACGGATTATTCTGTTAGAGTAATGCGGAACTTAGTCCTTATTTCCTAGGCCATCCGAAAGGTGCTCACGTGCTAGAAGCCCTAGATCTTGCCCGGTGGCAGTTCGGAGTCACAACGGTTTATCACTTCTTGCAAGTGCCGTTGACGATCGGACTCGCCACCCTCGTGGCCATCATGCAAACAAAAGCCCGCAAGACCGGTGATCCTAAATGGCAGCGAGTCACCGATTTCTTCGGCAAAATCCTCATCATCAACTTCGCTCTTGGCGTTGCCACAGGCATCGTCCAAGAGTTCCAGTTCGGCATGAACTGGTCAGAATATTCGCGCTACGTTGGCGATATCTTTGGTGCGCCACTGGCGTTTGAGGCCCTGCTCGCGTTCTTCCTCGAATCCACGTTCCTCGGACTATGGATCTTTGGAAAGGACCGCCTCTCTCCCAAGGTGCACAACCTCTCAATCTGGCTGTTCGCCTTCGGCACCGCCATTTCCGCCTTCTTCATTCTTGCCGCTAACGCGTTCATGCAGTACCCGGTTGGTGCCGTTGTGAACCCGGAGACCGGCCGGGCCGAGTTGGACGGCATGGGAGGCTTCCTGCGCGTGCTGTTCAACGAAACGTCACTGTTCCAGTTCGCTCACACTCTGTTTGCAGCCTTCTTGGTTGCTGGAACGTTTGTGGCAGCGATTTCCATCTGGTGGATGTCACGCTCCGTACGCGTGACAGGAAACGAGAAGGAAGCTCGCGCCTACTGGAAGCCCACCGCCAAGATTGGCCTCACCGCCATGCTCATCGCCTCAATCGGCGCGATTGGTACTGGCCACTTCATGGGGCAACACGTCATCGATATCCAGCCAGCCAAGGGTGCGGCGATGATGGGAACCATGGAGTCCGGGGAAGCCCACGAGCTCACACTGCTCATGGATACCCGAGACACCGATGGCTACCAGCTCCTCCTGCCGATTCCCGGTGTGGAATCGTTCATGGCCACCAACCACTTCACCGGCGAGGAGTCCTTCCTTCCTGGCCTAGATGATGTCAACGCTGAGCTTCAGGAGAAGTATGCGGACGTCTATGGCGAAGATCAGGACTACCGCCCGAACTTGACGGTCACGTTCTACTCCTTCCGAGCCATGATGGGCATCGGCTTCGCGATGCTGGCCGTTTCCCTTCTCGGGTTCTGGCAGATCAAGGGATCCAAGATCAATAGAGCTGAAGGCTGGGGGAAGTTCTGGCTGTGGATGATCCCGCTGCCGTTCTTGGCCTCCAGCTTTGGCTGGATTCTCCAGGAGATGGGCCGCCAGCCATGGGTCGTAGTACCCGGCGAAAACAACGTCATGCTGTTGACCAATCTGGGCGTGTCCAGTTCGGTGAGCGCGGCATCTGTGTTGATCTCCATGGTTGCCTTCACGGCCTTGTACACCGGCCTTGGCGTCATCTGGATCGCTCTGATCCGGCGATACGCGCTCGAAGGAATCAATACCAAGAGCAAGGTCGTGGAATACGATTCCACGGCCAACGCCCAACCGAACTTCGTTTACTGATCGGGGTAGCCTCATGGATCTCTCATTCATTCAACTTCTCTGGTTCATCCTCATCGCCATACTCTTTATTGGCTATGTGGCCCTCGAGGGCTTCGGCTTCGGCGTTGGTATCCTCCTCAAGGGACTTGCCCGCAATGAAAAGGAGCGGCGTGCCGCTCTGAATGCCATCGGCCCTCACTGGGACGGCAACGAGGTATGGCTCATTACCGCCGGCGGCGCCATGTTCGCGGCATTTCCGGAGTGGTACGCCACGATGTTCTCTGGCATGTACCTTGCACTGGTGCTCATCCTCGTGTGCCTGATTTTCCGGATCTGCGCGCTCGAGTGGCGCAAGATGATCAACACTGAGCGGTGGCGCAACTCGTGGGATTGGATCAATTCAACCGTTTCCTTGCTTGTTGCCATCCTGTGGGGCGTTGCCTTCTCGAACCTCGTGCAAGGCATGCAGATCGAAGTTGGCCACTACGAAGATGGGGCGTTCCAAGCCGTTCCCGTGGATCAGGTCAACACCTCCCTTGACGCGGTTGACAAGCACTTCCTCACGGGCGGGTTCTTCTCCTTGCTCACTCCGTTCACCGTTCTTGGTGGCGTCATGATGTTGCTTCTGTTCATCTCCCACGGCGCGCTGTTCCTCTCGATCAAGACCGTTGCTGGCGATTTCCACAATCGGGCACTGGCTCTGGCAAAGAACACGATGGCGGTAGCCATCGTTGCTGTAGTGGCATGGGCTCTGTGGGCTCAGCTCAGCTACACCAACAACGCGATCTCGTGGATCCCGCTGGCTCTTACGGCAGTGGCGTTCGTGGCGGCGTGGTTCTTCGTACAGAAGGGCAGCGAGGTGAAGGCATTCGTTGCACACTTCATCGGGCTGGCTCTGGCCGTCGTGTTCATCTGGTTCACGATCTTCCCCGATGCGATGAAGTCCGCCATCGATCCGGCCTACTCGCTGACCCTTGTGCAGGCATCTGCCACGGCGCCTACGCAAACGATCATGACCATCGCGGCCCTTGTGTTTGTGCCGATCATCCTTGGCTATACGATCTGGGCGTACAAGGTGTTCGCCAAGCGGATTGATGTCTCGGATATCCCTGAACAAGCAACCGGCATCGATTTCAAGCAGATCCGATCATTCGATAACGTATAGCAAGTGAAGCCACTAGATAAGCGTCTACTTGCCTACGCACGAGGAGCCCGGTCTTACATCGGGCTCCTCGTGCTAACGGGCCTTCTTCTGGCGGGGTTGGTGATCGCGCAGTCCCTGCTCATCTCCGGCAGCATCGCCCCCGTCATTGACGGCTCGAAGTCCTTCCGTGATGTCGCCAATCTTGTTGCCATCTTGGCTGCCGTGTTCGCATGCCGCTTGATCGTCACCTATGTTCAAGAGGCGTACGGCCACCGCGCCGCGCTACGTGTGATTGCCGATCTTCGTACTCAGGTGATCCGCCATGCCGGCAATCAGGGTTCGCGATGGCTCTCCAGGGGCCGCACTGCCTCCACCGTCACGCTGGCAACGGAAGCGCTCGATGATCTCGAGCCATACTTCGTCAAGTTCCTTCCGCAGATGATCCTCACCGCCACGGTCACACCCTTCACTCTTGCCGTCATTCTGTGGCTCGATTGGATCAGTGCCATTGCGATCCTCATCTGTTTGCCACTCATCCCAATCTTCATGATCCTTGTGGGCAGGATGACTCAGGCCGATTCGCAGTCTCGGCTCAAATCCATGGAGCGACTCTCCCAACAACTGTTGGACCTGCTGGCCGGCCTTGCCACTCTCAAGGCTCTGGGACGCGAGCAAGCCCCACGCCGCCGGGTCAAGGATCTCGGCGAGGATTACGCAGATAAAACGATGCGGACCCTGTATACGGCGTTCCTTTCCGGCGCGGTGCTGGAGTTCTTGGCCACTCTTTCCACCGCCCTTGTTGCCGTGGAAGTTGGCCTCAGGCTGGTGTACGGAAACATCGGCCTGTTCGCTGGGCTGGCCATCATCATGCTCACCCCCGAAGCTTTCAAGCCACTGCGCGAAGTAGGCTCCCAGTTCCACGCTTCCGCCGATGGCGTTGCCGCCTGCCAAGCAGCCTTCGATATTTTGGACGAGCCAATCGGCGATTCCAGCACTCCTGCCGCTCAAACAGTCCCCGCACCGGACCTGCGAACCTCCACGATCGAGATCAGCAACCTCAGCGTGAGGGCTCCCGGGCGTGCGACGATCGCCCCAGAGCATCTCAGCGCGAGTATCGGCCCCGGCACCATCACAGCTCTTCAAGGTCCCTCCGGATCGGGGAAATCCACGACGGCCTCCGTCCTGTTACAGCTGGTAGAGCCTTCCGATGGGGGGATCACCGTTGGCGGCATCGAGCTCTCCTCAATCGATCGTGAATCACTGTGGCAACAAGTCACGTGGGTTCCTCAGCGTCCCGTCATTGTTCCCGGAACGGTGCTAGACAACCTCGATATCGATGCCACGGAATCCTCCGCCTCTCGCGACAGGGCCGCCGAACTCACCGGCTTCGATAGCGTTGTTGCCTCCCTGCCCGAGGGATGGAACACTCAGCTTGGCCACGGCGGTGTGGGCCTGTCGGTAGGACAGCGCCAACGGCTCGCTTTGACCCGCGCTCTCATCGCCCCGCGGCCGCTCGTGATCCTAGACGAGCCCTCGGCACACTTGGACGCGATGAGCGAGACCTTCGTAGCTGCTGCAGTGCGCGAGCTTGCCGCACGTGGCTCCACAGTTCTTGTGATCGCCCACCGCAACGCTATCGTGGAACTGGCAGGAAACGTCATCACGGTTGAAGCAAACACTGCGAGGGCACAATGATCTCCACTATCCGCCGCGCCGTTCGCCTTCTTGATATCTCCAAGCTGGGGTTCGTTCTTTCGGTTCTGGCCGGTTCGGCAGGACTCATGTGTTCAGTTGGCCTTGCGGCCGTTTCCGCCTGGCTCATCGCCAAGGCATCGCAGATGCCACCTGTCCTCGATCTGGCGGTTGCCGCCACAACTGTCCGCGCTCTTGGCGTGGGTAAAGCCGTGTTCCGCTATCTCAATCAGATCGCCTCTCACCGCGTGGCTCTGTACGGCATGGCGAACCTCCGATCAACCGTGTACTCTACACTCGCCGATTCGCCAACTGACGTTGTCACCTCCGTTCGCCGCGGCGATCTGTTGGCCCGCACGGGCCGCGATGTAGATTCCGTGGGCGATATTCTCGTGCGAGCCCTCCAACCAACAACCGTGGCCGTGGTTGTCTCCATCTTCTCCGTAGGCCTGGTCAGCTGGCTATCGCCAGTCATTGGCCTCGTGGTTGCTGGCGGCCTGCTGATCTCCGGGCTAGTTGGCCCCCTATTTGCCATGCGCGGTGCGCGGCTCGCCGAGGAGGATCAGATTCGCGATCAGGCGGAACTGGCTGCTCAATCGCTCGCAATGCTCGAATCGGCCGAAGAACTTCGAGTTTCGGGCCGCCTGCAGGCCATGGAGGAGGCAACGCAAGCCACCGAGAAGCGTATCTTTGCCAATCGTGACCGTGCCGCCAAACCCAATGCTCTGGCACCCGCCTTGGATCTGCTGGGCATGGGAATCACCGTGACGCTGGCGATCATCATCGGCACGCAGCAGGTGGCCTCCGGCGCGCTCACGCCTATTGAACTCGCGGTTGTTGTGCTCACTCCCCTTGCGGCCTTTGAAGCTACTCAGGCCCTCGCCAAGGCGGGTGTACAGCTGGTGATTTCAGCCAGCGCCGCCACCCGGATCTTCTCCCTGCTAGATCGCGCGACCGCCGAGCGGAACATCCCCGAACGCCCGGCAGATACCAGCCAAACGGGGCTGACTGCAGACGATCTGGTGATCGGCTGGCCGGACGGACGCGACGTTGCGGGTCCCCTTCATCTTCACGTCCAGCAGGGGCAGTCTCTGGCGATCGTGGGCCCGTCAGGGATCGGGAAAACCACGCTGCTGTACACGCTAGCTGGCATGCTCTATCCGCACGCCGGTCATGCACGCCTGAATGGCCAAGAGATTTCCTACCTCCCGAGGCACGAGGTATCGGCTTCCCTCACACTCACCACTGAGGATGCTCACCTCTTCGAATCCTCGGTTCTTGAGAACCTTCGGGTAGCCCGCGATTCGGTGAGCGAAACTGAGGCTGAAGAACTGCTCACTCGCGCAGGGCTGAGCAGCTGGCTCGCCCAACTCCCCCACGGCGTCCACACATCGCTGGGCTCCGAGGCTGCCACCGTGTCCGGCGGTGAGCGGCGGCGCCTGCTGCTTGCCCGAGCGCTCGCTGCCCCCGGCGAATACCTCCTCATCGACGAACCGGGCGAGCACCTAGATCCAGAAACCGCAGACAATCTGATCCGCGATCTTCTTCGTTCGGGACATCACCCCGATCCGGCCAAATCGCGTACGGTGGTACTTGTGACACATCGCTTGGCACCACTTGATGCCGCAGACCGCATCGTTTTCCTGTCCGAAGATTCGGCCACAGCGGGAACGCATGAGGAACTATCCGATCTTGTCCCGGAGTATCGATGGTCCGTTCGTCAGGAAGGAATCGTCCATGGCTGACCTTGCTCGAGTCATTACACGTGCTCTTGAACTGACGACTAGGCTGGACCAGCAAGCTGCCCTGCAGTCCTTTGTGGATTCGGCCATTGAGGTCACGGGCTGCAAGTATGGAGCCCTCGCCGTGCTCGATTCGCGCGGCGAAACTCTACAATTTGTGTTCTCCGGCATCGAACCATGGTTAGCCGAAAAGATCGGAACACCGCCAAAGGGTCACGGCCTACTAGGCGAGATCCCCGATGATCACTACATCATCGTCAACAAGATCAACGGCGGGCACTATCCGCCCAACCATCCCCACCTTCACAACTTCTTGGGCGTTGCCATCCGCATTCAGGATCGCGTGTTTGGACGGCTCTACCTGTCAGACAAACCGGGCGGCTTTACGGACGAGGACGGCAACAGCATGCAGCTGCTCGCCCAAGCCGCCGCCATCGCGGTTGAGAACTCCCGCCTGTACGCCGAATCCAATACGCGCGCCCAGTGGATTGCCGCCTCACGCGCCATCACCACTGCGCTATTGGAAGGCACGGACGAAGAGGAAGCGCTCCAACTGATCGCACGCCAAATGCGCCGCGTCTCCATGGCGGATGCCGCCCTGATTGTGTTGCCTTCAGTGGGCGATACGTGGGCGTGCGAGATCTGCGATGGCGAATACGCCAAGGATCTCATCGGCGTTGAATTCCCTGCCGCCGGCCGCGCACAAACCGTTATCCGCGAAGGAACCGGCCTCGTGGTGGATGCCATGACGCGCCAAAAGAACCTCTTGGTACCCGAGCTGGCACGCTTTGGAGCCGCCCTATACGCCCCCATGATGGCCAAGGGCACCCCCGAGGGCGTCATCGTCCTCCTCCGCGATATTGGCAAGCCGGAATTCGATCTGGCCGATCTATCCATGGCGGAGAACGTGGCGCGCCAAGCCGCGCTCGCGCTCGAACTAGCGGGCGCCCGGCTCACTCAGGCCAAGGCAGATCAGCTAGAGGATCGCGCCCAGATTTCCCGCGACCTCCACGATTTCGCTATTCAACAGCTCTTCGCCTCGGGCATGGAGCTCTCCGCAGTGCGCAACGATCTGGCCGAGCAGGCCGTTCCCGGATCAGTTCTCGAGGGACTGGATAAATCGATCAACTCGATTGACGAATCGGTCCACCAGATCCGCCAAATCATCTACTCGCTCCGCGATCCTCAGGCAACCGTTCCCGTGGTAGAGCGAATCCATCGCGAGATCGCCACAGCCACAGGATCACTCGGCTACGGACCCAGCCTAGACATCCGCAATTTAGGTGAGGAAATCACCTCAGGATTGCATACGGAAGTTGATGACGAACTGGGCTCCGATCTGGCGGACGACGTTGTGGCGGTCATCCGTGAATGCCTCTCCAACGTTGCGCGCCACGCCCACGCCACGGCGGCCAGCGTGGATATCCGGATCGAGAATCACCGCATCGAAATCCGCATCACGGATAACGGCGAGGGCGTCAAAACTGAACTCTCACGCCGCTCAGGCATCTCCAACCTTGCGGCGCGTGCGCGACGCCATCACGGTACCTTCTCCATTCGGCCCAATCAGGAGGGCCCGGGAACCCGAGTGGAGTGGACGGCAACGATAGCCTAGACGTCTTTCAGCGCCGAGAGCACAGCGGACAGTGACGCTTTGGCATCACCGAAGAGAAGCTGTGTTTTGGGAGAAAACAGCAGCTCGTTCTCAATCCCCGCGAATCCAGGGCGCATCGAACGCTTGAGGAAGATGACCTGACCAGCAGCTTCGGCATCGATGATCGGCATACCGTAAATCGGGGCCGAGGGATCCGTTCGGGCAGCCGGGTTGACCACATCGTTGGCACCGACAACCACAACCACGTCCGTTGATGGCATTCCCGGATTGACATCATCGGCTTCAATCAGCAGATCGTAGCCAACATTGGCCTCCGCGAGTAGGACGTTCATATGGCCAGGCATTCGGCCAGCCACCGGGTGAATACCATAAACGGCATCCACACCACGCCCACGAAGCACGTCAACCAACTCGGAGACGGTCTGCTGGGCCTGAGCAACCGCAAGCCCGTAGCCGGGCACCACAACCACCCTGCGGGCGTAGGCGAGGGTAACCGCCACATCATCAGCGGTCGCGGTGCGGACGGGACGATCGGAAGCCTCGGTGCTCCCGGATGTTGAGCCACCTTTGAGGGCACCAAACAAGATGCCGGCAACGGGCCGTCCCATGCCCTTGGCCATCGCGAGCGTGAGCATTGTGCCAGCCGCACCGATCAAGGTGCCACCCACCAGAAGGAGAACATTGTCCACAGCCCATCCGGTCGCGATAACAGCGAGTCCGGTGGTTGCGTTGAGTAGCGAAATGACGATCGGAACATCGGCACCGCCAACAGGCAGAACAAGCAGCACTCCGAACGCAGCGGCCGCAACCAGCGTCACTATTCCTAGCCACACCTGGCCGCTCACGGCTACTGCTATCGCAAACCCAATCGTCAAGGCAACTGTGGCGATGAACCAGATGCGTGCACCGGGCACCACCAGTGGCCGCGCGGTGATCCAGCCTTGTAGTTTGAGGAACGTGACGATCGAACCGGTGAACGTCAGCGCACCGATGGCAATCCCAACCGCTGTGGCCACTTCGTTGGCCGAAGTGCCCGCATCAGCCTGTGCGGCGAGTCCAGCTAACTCGATCACGCCCACGAGCGCTGCGGCACCACCGCCAATTCCATTGAACAACGCCACGAGCTGCGGCATGTTCGTCAGGGCAACGCGGCGTGCTACCGGAACCGAAATGGCCGAACCAACGGCAATCGTGACTAGGACAATCCACAGGTTCGAGCCCTCGAAGTCCGTTGACAGAAGCACGATGAGAACAGCGAGCGCGGCGCCGATGGCACCGATGGCGTTTCCACGCCGGGCTGTTCGGGGCGATGAGAGCCCTTTGATGGCAAGGATGAAACATACGGCGGCAATGAGGTAGCCGAGCGCCGTGATCGGACCTGGAAGGAGATTCATGCGCGAGCCTCATCCCTTCCGGCTGAACATCTCGAGCATTCGGTCTGTTACCACAAACCCACCTACGAGGTTGATTGTGGCAAACAGTACGGCGAACACGCCTAGAACTATCAGTAAGGGTGACGTGGCGTTGGCAATACTCGCAATCGCCCCGACAAGGATGATGCCGCTGATCGCGTTGGTTCCGGACATAAGCGGCGTGTGGAGCCGCGATGTCACTTTTGAAACCACCTCAGCACCCACGAAACCGGCAAGCACCAGCAACGTCAGTGTTGTCATGGGATCCATCAGTTGATCTCCTCTTCTTCCCCAACACGGACCATCAGGCCGGCAAGGATGTCATCATCCAGATTGATCTGTAGCTCTGGCTCTCCACCATTGTCCGGAGCGACCGTCAGAATCTCGATGACGTTGCTGACGTTCTTGGCGTACAAGCGCGATGCATCGGCAGGCAGATCGCCTGGCGCATTGGCGATGCCCACAACCGTGACGTTGCCTCCCCCGCGTGAAGATGGCACCAGAACGTCCTCACCGGTTCGCGATCCCTCAACGTTGCCACCTGTACTTGCTGCTAGATCGATGGCAACCGAACCGGGGCGCATCGCAGCCACCATCTCGGTAGTAACCAGCCGCGGTGCCGAACGTCCGGGCACCGAAGCGGTAGTGATGAGTATGTCAGCCTCCGCGATATATGGGGCAATTGCTTGCTTTTGTGCATCCGCATCCGATGTGCCGAGCGAACGAGCATAACCTCCCGCGGTTTGGGTGTCACCAACACCTGCTTCAATGAACGTTGCTCCGACAGAACGGACCTCTTCGGCGGAACTCGGGCGGATATCGTTGGCAGATACCGTGGCACCAAGCCGGCGTGCAGTCGCGATCGCTTGTAGGCCCGCAACGCCCACCCCGAGCACAACCACCTTCGCTGGTGGTACCGTGCCAGCGGCCGTCATGGACATCGGCAGGAAACGCGGCAATCGTGTAGCCGCCTCGAGAACAGACCGGTAGCCAGCTGCAAGGGCCTGACTGGAAAGAACATCCATTGATTGCGCCCGTGACGTGCGTGGCAGCTGCTCAAACGCCAGTGGTTGAACCCCGGCGGAGGCGAACGCGGCTCGGCGCTCATCGTCAAGGGCACCAAGCAGACCAAGCGTGATTGCGCCCTTGCCCAACAGCGCTAACCTCTCTGCGGTGAGCGGTGCGACGTGGGCAAGGAGATCCGCCTCACCTAAAGCTGTGGCGAGCGGAGCACCTTCACGTACGTGGGCACCAGCATCTTCGTACTCAGGATCCGAGTAAAAGGAACGGGTTCCGATACCGGACTGCACGACCACGCGATGACCCCCACGAACCAGTGCGCGCACGGTTTCGGGTGTCAGAGCGGCTCGTGTCTCCCCATCGGATTCTCTTAGGGCGACGACGTTGCTCACCTAATCGACTGTAACGTGCACCATATGTGCTAACTAGGACTTTAGCCCCACCGCACAGCGCCTAGTTACGCCACCCTGCGGCGCGCTGCCCGGCAACCCAAGCAGCCACCTGCGTGCGCCGCTGCAGGCCCATCTTGGACAGCAGCGAGGTGATGTGGTTCTTCACGGTCTTTTCCGCAACACCAAGCTTCTCCCCGATCTCGCGGTTGGAGAGGCCATCACCGATCAGGTCCAGCACCTTGCGCTCGGACGGGGTCAGATCCGCGGTGGGATCATCGTGATCCGCGCGGCGGCGGGACACTGTGCGCTCGTCCAGCAAGGTCCGGCCAGCTGCCACTGCACGAATGTTCTCCGTGATCTCGGCACCTCGCACTGACTTCAGAAGATAGGCCTTAGCTCCGGCAGTGAGGGCTTCGGCAAGGGCGTCGTCGTCGTCAAACGACGTCAACACAACACAACGCGTAGCCGGGGAAACCTCGGCCAACTGCTGAATAATATCGATTCCCGTACCATCAGGAAGCCTCAAATCAACGAGGGCAACCTCGGGGTGTACAAGCGCACCACGGCGCACAGCTTCGGATACGCTTCCGGCTTCGGCAACAACGGCCAGCCCCTCCGCGCGGTCCACAACTTCGGCGATGCCTCGCCGCACTACCTCATGATCGTCAATAATCATGACGCGGATATCATCAGAAGCCACGTTTTACCCCTCTCGTTTTTCTACCACATTGAATTGTGCCACATTTGGGCTATTCAGGCTGTCAGGCCCGGCCTGATCGGATTCCACCTGATCTGCCCGCACGGGCGCGCCCTGCTCCCCGCTCTGCTCAGGGATATCCTTGACTAGCTGGCGGTAGGAGGCCTCGGCGGCGGCGTGGCGGGCGTTCTTCTGATTCGAACCCGTCCCACTCCCCCACCTGCGCCCGTCCATATGGGCCACGGCGGTGAACACGCGTGCGTGATCCGGCCCCTCACTGGTCATATCGAACGTCATGGTTCCCTCGGCCCCGCGCGCGTGGGCCACCTCTTCGAAGCTGGTCTGCCAGTCCAAGTTCGGGCCCAAAAGGCTGGCATCCATAATCTTCTGATCCACCAGCCGCTCGACGATCGCGCGCGTTGGCTCAAACCCATGCTGCAGATAGGTGGCGGCGATCAACGCCTCCATTGTGTCCGAAAGGATCGAATCCTTCTCACGCCCGCCGCTCTTGGCCTCACCCTTGCCAAGCCGTATGAACTGCCCCAGTTCCAGCGCCCTCGCAATATCCGCGAGCCCCTTCTCCGAGGCCGCATACCACTTGATCTGCGTCAGGTGCCCTTCGGGCAGGTCCGGGAAATCGCGGTAGGCGCGTTCGGCAACGATCAGGTTCAGCACCGAATCGCCCAGAAACTCGAGGCGCTCATTATGTGGCTCATCATGCTCAAACGCGAAGCTCCGGTGCGTGAGCGCGCGCCGAAGCAGGGGGCGATTAATCTCGATACCCCACCTGGCGATCAGATCGCGGTAGCTCACTCCTGGTCCTGCTCCTGCTCCATTTGCTCCTGAAGAGCCGCGAGCCCCTCAAAGCGCGGATCGAAGTGATCATGGTGGTGATCGGCGGGCAGATCGTCCCATCGCTCCCCACAATCGGGGCACAGCCCCGGGCAATCGGGCCGGCAGAGCGGGCGGAACGGCAAATTCGGCACAATCGAATCGCGCAGAATGGCCTCAAGATCGAAGGAATCATCCACGATCTCCTGAGACTCCTCCACCTCCTCATCGCCCTCTTCCACAAAGGCGGCCTTCCGCTCGGGGTAGTACACGAGTTCGGTGATTGGTTCACTGTGATCGTAGGCGAGATCGCGCAGGCACCTAGCGCACTGTCCCTCGAGGTGAATATCAGCGTTGCCTTGGATGAGGACTCCCTCGGCTACCGATTGCAGCACAAGATCGATGTGCATCGGCGAACCTTCTGGGGCCTTCAAGAGTTCCAGCCCGAATTCCGGTGGCGCGGGAACGTCATCCACCCACGGCAGCGCCGAGCCTTCCTGACGCGGCAGGCTCGCAACTGACACGGTTAATCCCATTCTTCTTCCTCACCTTGTTCTTGCTGGCTGCCGTTTTCATTCTCGTTGCCGTCATCGCTATTGCGGCCGGACAGCACGTTACGTCCAGCCATAATTTGGCCAACCAACGTATCAATGTGGCTCTGCGCGGTGTGGTTGAGCGAATCGAGCTCATTGCCAATTGCGGAGACCTGCTCCTGAAGGGCCAGCAACGAATTGTCGGAGTATGTATCTGCTCCGGCGCCAAGCTTATCGGCATGAGACTTGGCATCGTCCACAATACGCTGAGCGCGAGCCTTCGCCGCGATCGTGATGGCGTCTTGGGAGACGAGGCGCGCGGCCTGCTCCCGCGCTTCGGCGATCGTATCCTCGGCGTCCTTGTTAGCCCGCTCCAGAATATCGTCCGCGCGTTCCTGCGCCTGGGATCGCATTCCCTCGGCGTCAGCCAACATGCTGTCCGCCGCCACGATCTGATCCGGAACCTGATCGCGGGCGGTTGCCAAAAGATCGAGAACCTCGGAACGGTTCACCATCGCTGATGCGGACATCGGGACGGATCTCGCCTCCGTGATCACATCCGTTAGTTCGTCGAGGATCGCCACCAGCGATGCACCCTCAGATTCCGTATTCATCGGTTCTCCTTCTCACGTAATGCCTCCGCCACGTGGGACGGCACTAGATCATCAATTTTACCGCCGTGGTGCGCCACGTCTTTCACCATGGACGAGGCGATGTGTCCCATCGCCGGATTACCCATGACGAACACCGTTTCAATACCTGTCAGGTGCCTGTTCATGAGGGCCATCGCCTGCTCGCCATCAAAATCGGCCGCGCCGCGCAGGCCCTTGACGATCACTGAGGCTCCCACCTCCGCGCAGAACTCGGCCATCAGGCCGGAGTAGGGCACCACACGCACAGTGGGGCGGTCCGCAACCGCTTGCCTGACGAGCTCCACGCGTTCGTCCGCCGCGAAGAGGTACTTTTTCGCGTGATTCTGGGCCACCACAACGATCACCTCGTCGAACATGGCCGCCGCACGGTCGATCACGTCCAGATGGCCAAGCGTCACGGGATCATAGGATCCGGGGCACACGGCTATAGTCATGGCTTTAGCCTACTGGGATCGTGGCGCGGTTCCGGGCTTTTGTGGACAGTGTTTTGCCGACGACGACGAAGCCTTCCCTACAGCGGCACAACCTGACCGGTCCATGCACGTGTATCTCCCCACTTCTTCTGGTGCGTCAGTTTGATCCCAGCTGGCCACTGCGGTTCCGGGGAACGCGAGGAGCGCTCCACCACGATGGCGGCGTCCTCCGCTAGGTGCGGGAGGAGTCCGGCGAGGATCTGAGCGAGCTTTTCTTCCTCCAGATCGTACGGCGGATCGATGAACGCCAGATCGAAGGCGCGGTTGGGCGGCTGCTTCACCCACGTTTCCACCTTCTGGTGGCTGAGCGTGACAGGCAGGCCCTGTGCGTTGGCGCGGATCAGTGCGGCGGCCTTGGGTGCGAACTCCACGCACTCGACGTACACGGCGCCTCGTGAGGCGGCCTCGATGCCCAACGCACCCGAACCTGCGTACAGATCCAGCACCTCGCAGCCCTCGATGAACCCGCGATGTTCGAGGCTGGAAAACAAGGCCTCGCGCACCCTCTCGGAGGTGGGCCGCGTTCCAGAAGGCGGTACCTTGAGCACTCGCCCCTTGGCGCTACCAGCAACAATTCGAGTCATTGACCCTTCCCTTCCACAACCGCCTACCCCTTCTCCAAGTATTCGGCGCGCTCTAGGCGTTCCACCTCGGCCGTCAGTGCTGGCGGGAGCGGCTTCTCAACAAGATCGCGTGCCGCCGTTCGCGCCTGCTCGATAATGTCCGTGTCCCGGAGGACGGAGAGAAACTGGAGGTGGGAGATTCCACCGGATTGGCTGGCACCGAGCACATCGCCCTCGCTACGCAGGCGCAGATCTTCTTCGGCAAGCACAAAGCCATCGGTTGTGGAGGCGAAGGCCTCAAGCCGAGCTTTGGCCAACGTCCCATCCGGTACGCCGGTCACGGCAAGGCACAAGCCCGGGGCAGTTCCGCGCCCGATGCGTCCGCGGAGCTGATGGAGCTGGGAAAGCCCGAACCTGTCCGCATCCATGATCACCATGAGGGTGGCCTCGCGAACATCTACCCCCACTTCAATCACCGTGGTGGATACAAGCACGGGGATGCGTCCGGAGGCGAACTCCTCCATCGCGCCGGTTTTTTCGTCTTGGCTCAGCTGGCCGTGGATCATGCCGATCTCTATGCCCGCCAACGCAGGATCGGCCCGAAGCGCAGCCGCGATCTCCACCACGGAAGCCTGCCCCTCTTCGGGTTCGATGCGTGGGCACACCACGTAGGCGCGGCCCCCGCCGTCAACTTCCTCGCGGGTTCGCTGCCATACGCGTTCCATCCACAGCTGGTTCGCCGCCGGCACGATCGTTGTGGAGATTCCCGCGCGCCCAGCCGGAAGCTCCCGCAACGTGGAAACATCCAGATCTCCGAACACGCTCATAGCGATCGTGCGGGGAATCGGCGTGGCCGTCATGACCAGCGTGTGCACGCCGGAAGCCAGCCGATCGCGCTGGTCCACGCCGAAGCGATGCTGTTCGTCAATCACGGCTAGCCCGAGGAATGGAATCTGCACGTCCTCGGACAGGAGGGCGTGGGTGCCAACGATTAGCCCCGCTTGTCCGGAGGCAATACGCGCGAGGGTTCGCCGGCGCTGGGCCGCCGTGAGAGATCCCGTGAGGATCTCCAGTCCCACATCCAGCACATGTTCGGGGCCAAGCATGGCTTCGATGGTCCGCAAATGTTGCCACGCCAGAACCTCCGTTGGAGCGAGGAGAGCCGCCTGCCCTCCCCCATCGATCACCTGAAGCATGCCGCGCAACGCCACCACGGTCTTACCGGAGCCAACATCGCCTTGGAGGAGGCGCTGCATGGGGACCTCGCGCGAAAGATCGGCGGCGATCTCTTGGCTGACCTTTTGCTGGCCCGCGGTCAGAGTGAAGGGTAGAGCTTCATCGAATGCCTGACGTAGCTTGCCGTCTTGGCTTGGATAGGCCGTGACGGAATGCTTGCGTGCTTGCCGCCCACGCTCCGCCAATGCCGTCTGGAGCACTACCGCCTCTTCGTGCTTCATACGCAGTTGCGCCCGTTTCCACGGTTCTTCTTCCTGCGGATGATGGAGGACAGTGATGGCCTCAAACAAGCTGGGTAACCCATGCGCCGCCCGATAGCCTTCCGGAAGAGGATCGGGGAAATCGGCTTCCGTGAGCGTTGGCAGAACCGTGCCCACCGCTTTTTCGATCTTCCACGAAGGAACCTTCTCGGCAGCATGGTAGATCGGAATGGGCCTGCCCATCTTCTCCGAATCCGGCTCATCGTATTCCGGATGAGAGAGCTGGAGTTGGCCGCGATAAGAGCTGACGGTGCCCGAAAAGGTGGCGACGGTGCCAGAGGTCAGTTGCCGCTCGTGGTACTGAAGCGGGCGCGGGTTCTTCGCAAAGAATGTCAGGGACAGATCGTTCTCACCATCCGTCACTTCGACGGTCAGAATGAAGCCGCGGCGGGAATTCATCGGGCGTAGGTTCGTGGAAAGCACCCGCGCAATGACGGTGACGGCGTCGCCCTCGCTCACCTGCGAGATCGGCATCAGTTCGCCGCGCTTGGCAAGCCGAAATGGAAAATGGTACACAAGGTCGCGAACCGTCGCGAGGCCCAGCTTGGCCAATGCGTTCGCGCTTCGTTTTCCGAGAACGCGTTCGAGGGGGCGTGAAAGCCCCGTCCAATCGTCACTTGCTACTGCGCCTGCCACCACTGCTCCTTTCCGGTGCAATCCTACAGGTGCGCTATACCACTGATAACTCGGTTGGTCATGCGGCGTGAGCGTGGATATACTAGTCCAGTTGCCATTCGTGAGAATGGTGTCTAGGAGACGCCGCTGGCGTCCCGTCAGCGATTGAAGGAGATAACCGTGGCCTCTGTATGCGACGTCTGTGGCAAGCACCCCAGCTTCGGCAAGAGCGTCTCGCACTCCCACGTGCGTACCAGCCGCCGTTGGAACCCGAATATTCAGCGTGTCCGCGCCATTGTTAAGGGCGCCCCGAAGCGTTTGAATGTCTGCACCTCTTGCCTCAAGGCAGGTAAGGTTCAGCGGGCAATCTGAGCGAGAATTTAAAAGGGTCGCACTCAACGGTGCGACCCTTTTTCTATGCCCGCCTCACCGGGCTCCAATCATTCAAACTCGTAGTACAGGGAATCCGGATCTGCGAGTTCTTCCAGCTCCTCACCTGTCATATCCGGATCTATCGGGTCAACCGGTTCGCCTAGAGCTGGCCGATCGGCGCGGTTCTGAGCAAACATCCAGTCCCCCAAACGCGGGTCGTCATACGCCAGAAGCCATGACGAGTGAGTGCTTGAAGCCACGTCTGAGATCACGTCTGGTAAGTAGACCGTCAGCCGTGGCGAAGCGCCCTCACCCCTCAGGGCATTGATCATGGCCAGTGTTTTCTCGAATGGTCGAATATCATCGTCATACGCTTGAAGCTCCCACATAGGGATGTGGGCGTATTGCTCAACGTAGGGGACAACAGTATCGATAACCGTGGGGCCACCTCCAACAGGATTATTTGGTCCTCCAGCAACCGGTATCAACGCCGCAAAGAGATCCGGGTAGAGTATGGACACATTCAGCAGCCCTTCGGCTCCGATTGACAGGCCCGTGCCATACACGCGATCTGCATCGCCACCGCGGGCGGCAACGATCTCGTCCATGAGCTCTGCCAAGCCCTCCATCACATCTGGATCTCGCCACAGCTTATCCTGAGGGATTTGTGGGGCAACGACGATCGCCTGATTTCCACCCTCTTCCGATTCTGAGGCCCAACGTACGGCACCTTCACCCTTGGTGGCCCCGAGATGCTGTGCGGCGTCAGTTCCCCGCTCCCCACTGCCGTGCAAGAACAGCACAACAGGTAGCGGGCCCTCGGAGGATTCGGGCACATAGAGCCGGTACGGCAACGAAACATTCTCGCCCACATACTCTTCATAGGTGAAAAGGCTCTCGTCGGAGAGCTGCCCGAACACGTTGAGATCGGCTACCTCTCCTTTGTCAACGGTGACTCGAACTGCAGTGGCTTGTGACGGTGATACATAGCGGTCAAGCCGATTTCCCTCGACGTCTGCCACATCGATTTCTTGCCACTGCTCCCCGTCCTCGCTCGTTTCAAGAGTGACGTGTGATGGAGAGTCACTGCCAAACGTGAGCGACCAACGATGCACAACTGTTGGCCGGTCCAGATCAATCGTGAGTGTTGTAGGTTCCGTCGCGGCGAATACTGTTTCCGTGTCACCGTCGGTGGCGAGAGCCGCATCGTCCGGATTGGTACTCGCGATGATCTCTGCCTTGAGAATAGCGGCATCGAATACATCTGCCCGCTGGCCTTGCATTAACTCGTCAGCTACGTCAGTAACATCCCGGTCCTGCGTAGCAACGTGGGTGCGCAGCCCAACAGCGTTCGCGTCCGAAACCTCACCTGACGTGAGGCCGATACCTGCAAACATCGCCGGGTAGTGCTCGTCGATGGCACCGACAATTGAATCCGCATCATCGCTCATCGCAATTGCGTAAACTTGCGTATCTGAAATGCTATTTTCAGCCCGCGCGTCGAAAACTGCCTCTGAAACCTCGCCTGCATCGGAGTCCGCAGAAACTTGGAGCACAACCGCTGGCGAACCGATCTCATCACTCTCTGGCGAAAGCTCCTCGTCAGTGTCACCTGCTACGAGTATGAGGGGCCACCCGTCTTCCGGCGCTTCTCCTTCTGGAACTCTCAGGTCAACTCCACTGGATTCGGGTGTACTCGTACAGGCCGACGCCACGAGGGCCGTGACCATCAATACGGCCATGAAGGAGCCGCGAAATGTCCTATGAATCATCTTGGATCTCCTGTGAATCAAACAATCTGGAACACTCCCCACGTGATGAGGAAGCCCGTCACACCACAAATCGTTGTGAGCACGGTCCACGTCTTCAAGCCGTCAGCCACACTCAAGCCTAGATACTTTGTCACGATCCAGAAGCCCGAATCGTTGATATGAGACAGGCCCAAACTACCGAAGCCAATCGCCAGCGTGATCAGCGCAGTTTCCACGGGCGAATAACCTCCTTGGGAGATTGCCGTAGACAGCAGTCCCGCCGTTGTCAGGATGGCAACAGTTGCAGACCCCTGTGCGGCTCGCAGAGCCTGAGAGATCACGAATCCCGCCACAATGGTTGGCATTCCGATGGCCGTCAGGGAGCTGGCGAGGGAATCGCCGATTCCTGACTCTACTAAGACGTTGCCGAATGCACCGCCGGCACCCGTCACAAAGATGATGACGGCAACCATGGGCAAAGCTGAATCGGCAACCGAGCTCCGCTTCGCCTTGTTCCAACGCGCCTTGCGGCCCACCACCACATACGCCACAAGCAAGCCAAGCAACAAGGCCGTAGCTGGAGCACCAATGAATTGCGCAATCGGCATCAGCGAATTGCCTTCATCGAGCACAGTTTGCAGGGTTGAACCGATCATGATCAATGCAATGGGCAACACGATGAGTCCAACAACAGTCCCTGCAGAGGGCACGCTCCGCGTAGTACCTTCAGTAGGCTGGTCCTCGCCAGATTCCAACGCCTCGGAAGCTGGAGATTCTCTCAGAACGATCTTGTCCACCTTGAACAGCTTCGCGGCGAAGAATCCAATAACTCCCACAATTGCGGAGATCGCTAGTCCGATAATGGTCACTAACCCCACGTCCGCGTTCACTTGAGCGGCCGCGGCCACCGGCCCTGGATGCGGGGGCAATGTGACGTGCACTGTCAACAGAACCGCACCCACCGGCAACCCAATTCTGATGGGGTTGATATTCGAGATCTTTGCAAATCCAAACACCAGCGGAGCCAAGATAATGAAACCAACATCGAAGAACACCGGAATACCCAGAATGAACGCTGCGATGGTAACCGCCGCGATCACGCGCTTGGCTCCAAGCTTCGCTGTGAAGGTTCGAGCTAAGTGATCGGCACCCCCGGACACCTCGATCATCCGGCCCAACATAGACCCAAGGCCCACGACGATGGCAACAGAACCCAGCGTGTTTCCCATCCCGTCAATGAGGGTAGGTACAACACTTTCGATCGGTATCCCCGTGACGATGGCAGTTCCCATCGCAACAAGTAGCAGGGCCACAAAGGCTGGCAATTCAAGCTTGATCACAAGGATGAGCAGGACAATGACGGCGGTAACAGCCGTCAGTAGTAGAGCGGTGGTGCTCATTCGGCGTTACCTTTGCGCTCAGGGGCAATCACCGTGATGACTGAGGAATCGTCCTTCGCGCCATTGCCGCTGGCTTCGGCAATCACATAGAGATTCTCCGCTGCGGCAGCGATCGGCGTGGCAACACCAGCTGACCGGGCTGCACCATTGACGATCCCCATATCCTTGGTGAAGATGTCGATACGGCTCTTCACTTCGGCACCGCCCTCGTCGTAGGCTTCCAGCATGCGTGGCCCGCGGTCCCCAAGCATAAAGCTCTGTGCAGCGCCGGCCCCCAGTGTTTCCAGAGCCACCTTGGCATCAAGGCCAAGCGCATCCGCGAGTGCCAATGCTTCGGCACCCGCGGCAATATGAACGCCGCACAGAAGTTGATTGACTGTCTTCATTGCTTGGCCATCGCCCGCGTTCTCACCGATACGTACCAGCGTGGAGGCAAGATGATTCAGTGTGTCCAATGCGCTGTTGTATGCCTCATCGCTTGCACCAACAACAATCAATAGATCACCCGTACCTGCCCTGACGGGACCGCCAGAAACTGGTGCATCAACAAGGTGAATCCCATGGGCAACTAGTTGTTGACCCACCTCGCGTACCGCCTCTATTCCCACTGTGGAGGTCAAGATGATGGTAGCGCTGTCTGGTAGGACGGCCACTACGCCGTCGTCGCCAAAAAGCGCCGAATCAAGCTGGACTCGGTTGCGGACGGCCAAAAGAACGATATCTGCGCCGTCGGCGGCGGCACGCGCCGAATCAAACCCGGCCACGCCAGCCTCATTCGCGAGTGCCACACGATCAGAGGCGATATCGAAGGCGCGAACCTCAAACTTTTCGGCCAGTCTGGTGGACATGGGCAGTCCCATTGCCCCTAGCCCTAGAACTGCAATAGTTGGATTACTCATTGGTGATTCTCCTGTGAATTCGTATTTTCTAGTTGGAAAGCTTGTCGGCCACATCCGCGAGAGATTGATCGTTGCCCACGTTGCCCGCGAACACGATGTAGGGAATGCCCTGAGCCGGCCCGGCAATGGGCTCCCACAGGGAAACGATTCCCGGCAGCATCGGCCCGCGCACCATGGCCCGGCCAATCTCTAGTCCACGGGAAGCCACATCGGATGATGTGATCCCGCCTTTGGCAATGACGAAACGGGGTGGTGCCACGTCAAGGACTCGGCGCACTACCTCTACCACCGCATCCGAAACAAGGCGCGAAATGCGCAGCGAATCCTCTCCGTCACTCCCTTTAATCAGGGTGCGTGACGTTGATACCACCACGTTTCCGCTGTTGAGCGCGCTGGCGATCTTCTCCACCAACGCATCGAGGTGAGCTTGCCGGCCCTCCCCCAACACCTTTTCCACATCGATCTCGAACTCCGTTGGGGTGCGCCGCGCGCGCAAAGCATCGAGCTGGCGGGTTGTCAGTGCCACGTGCGAACCAATAACGATGAGACCACCATTGCCCGACTCGCTAGGACGAATCTCCGCTACGTCATCGGCGGTCAAAGGATCGATGACGGGCTGGCCGATCATCGCACGTACGAACGGGGGTCCTACCCGGAAGACGAATCGTTTGCCCGCCTGCTCGGCTGCGAAGATAGCGAGTGCGAGGGCCCTGATGTCCGTTTCTTCCACGCAGTCAGCAACCACCGGTTGTCCGTTGGCTAGGGAATTGAGAACGGCGACGACGGCGCCCTGATCAGTTCGAAGCTGGTCAAGACCAATTGAGGCAACACTGTCCTGGGCAATTCGCCCGCGGCTCTTCTCCTCAACCCACTCCTTTAGGTCCGAGCTCTCGTAGCCGAACGTCGAATCCTTGGCGAACTCTGTTTGGCCAACAGGCACGAAACCATCTGCGTCATTTCCGGCATAGTGAATGCCGCCAACGGTGATTCGCCCGGCATCCCCAAAGGCTGGTAGAACGATGACGCCGTCAATCGTGATATCCGCTTCTTTGAGCGTTTCGATGATGGTGTCCGGTTCGAGGGGAAAATGCCCGCGCAGCGTGGAGTCACTGCGCGAAACGAAATCCACCTCGATTCCCAGCTGCTTTGCGGCAGCCAGAGCCGCACCCACAACTTCGCGATTTCGCTCTGCAGCGTCATCAGGTCCAAGCGAACGCGAGTTCGTCATCACATAGACTGCCGGCGCTCCAGTTTCGAGTGCCCATTGCACGTCACTCTCACTCCACGAGTTCAGCACTGGAAGGTTGGCCACTGATTGTGTGCCCGTCGGGTCATCATCCAGCACAATCAGTTGCCGCGGCACCGCGCTGCGGGCTTCTTCCACCTCCTGTGCGCTCAGTTCGGCTGGAGCGGGATACCGGTTGGTGAGGTCACTTTTCTTCATGACACCGTCTTTCTTCAATTGTTGTGGTTAGTCAGCCAGCTTCGCCATGACATTCACTTGCGCCGAATCTGCTCCTCGCACACGTAGCGGGCCGAGAGTTACGAACTCGATGTGTTTGTCCGCAAGCGGCGCTAAGGTCATATCTTCAATGCCCACGATGTAGCGGTCACGGAAGTTCCCAAGCAGTTGCTGGTGCGCGTCTTTTCCGTAGCTGTTGCAAGGGCTGCCAATGGAAAGCCAGTCCATGCCGATGCACTGAACCTTGTCCGTATTTTCAATAAGCCACCGGCACGTGTCCGGATGTAAAGAGACTCCCCTGTTTTCATAAGTGTCCGGGTCCGAGTGCTTATAGCGCTCGAATCCGGTGCGGAACAACACCAGCCTCTTGCCTTGAAGGGCGTCCTTGTGCGGTTCCACATCCGAAACCTCGATCACAGATGTGGGCGTGCCCTTCTCGGGAAGATCGATAACAAGGACTTCGCTGCCCCCGTATCCCCAGATATTGTCCGGCAGATCGACCATGTCAATTCCGTTTGGATTGAAGTGATGCGGCGCGTCCAAGTGCGTTCCAAAGTGGTTGGGCAAGTGAATTATCACTGAGTTGAATGGCTTGGCCGTCTCGGAGATGACTGAGTCTTGGACAACCTTCACAACGGGTTCACCCGGGTAAGCGTTGTCATTGGGGTCAAGGATGTAGGAAAGATGGACAAACATGGGATGCTCCTTTGCCATTGTGTCCGTGCGTGATACTGACCGCCAGCACCAGATACCTCAACTGCTTCGTTGAACCATTTCCAACTGTGATGAGCAGTTAGGACTTAAGTAGTGGTATCTGATATCCGATCATACGCGAACAGCGCGCTGCGTCAACCCCAATATGTGATCTGGCTAATAGAGGATCTACAGAACGTACTGGTTGAGATCTCGTTCAGTTTGGTCAATGTGGTCAGACATCGCGCTTCGCGCCGTCTCAGGATCCTCGGAACGAAGCGCCACGATGATTTGCCGATGCATGTCGATGGCGTTGATCTGCACTTGAGGGACGGCGGACGTCTCGCGACGCCTATCTTTCAACAGTTCTTGTAAAGGGTCCAGCAACATTCGTAAGAACGCATTGCCACAGGCATCGAGAATCACGTCATGAAAAGCAATATCGTGGCGCACAAACTTTTCCACGTCATTGACCTTCTGCGCATCCTTCATGCCGTCGAGTTCAATATCAAGCTGGGCGAGTTCGGAGGTGGAAATCTGGGTTGCTGCAATGCCGCATGCACCAGTTTCGATCATTCGGCGTAACTGGACCAGCTGAACGGAGGCTTCCGCCCCGCCGATTCGCTGCTCCACAATTTTGAGCACGGCGCCGATATCAACCCAGTGAGAGACGGGATTGAGCTCGCTTCGCCGTCCCGGAACAGCGCGGACAATTCCCTGCGCTTTCATTTTGCTCACTGCTTCGCGGATCGTCAGCCGATTGACATCAAACCTCTGCGCTAGATCAGCCTCCGATGGAATTGCTGCGCCCTCTTCGAGGTTTCCCTCGGCAATGTCACTGAGCATCTGCGAGATGACTGCATCCACCAAGGATTCCCTGCTCATGACGCCTCCTACGCTGCCCTAGCACGAAGTCTACTCACCAAAGTGGTCCCAGCCCCCCGCATAATCCACTGGCTTGCCGTCAACGGTAACGAAGCCACCCGTGTGAGCCTCGCGAGTTTGCCCGATACGGCTGAAACCCTCGGGCAGCGCGAGGGTGTGCGGGCCCCACGCGCGTTCTGCTGGCCGGTCAAGGGTAGCGAGGAATCCGTGATCCTCTCCCCCGGTCAGCACCGCCTTCATCGCCCATTCCCATGGATCTGACAGGCCGAGCCGGCGCGCCACAGGAATGAGGTCCTCAATATGCTGGGCCAGATAGTTCGATTCAATATCGATCCACACGTTGGAGGCCTTGGCCATGCGTCTGGCATCTCGAATCAGCCCGTCGGATACATCCATCATTGCCCCGATCCGGTTCTCCCGGCACGCGTCCAGCGCCTGAACTAGTGGCGGCTTGGGACGTAGGAAATCATCGATGAGTCCAGTTTGCGTTGGAGGGATAACCCCAAGTTCACGGGTGTAGCCGCGTGTGAGCAACTCGAGGCCCGCGTATCCGCGCCCTAGTTCCCCGCAGTGAATGAGCGCTTGCCCCGGGTGCGCGGCGCTGCGCAACCGTGGCTCGCGCCGCTGAAGATCGCCCATCACAGTCACGGAGATGGTGAGGAGCTCACTGCCAACTAGGTCCCCGCCGTCGACCCCACAACCAACGTGTCCACAGGCCTCCGCGATGCCGATAGCAAAACTCTCCACCCACGAAGCGGGAAGATCTCCGGGTAGTCCCATCGATACAACGATGGAACGAGGTGCGGCACCCATGGCCACCGCATCGGCGAGGTTCTGCGTGGCCGCACGCCAGCCCACGTCCGCGCCACTGGACCAGTCACGGCGAAAGTGGTGGCCTTCCACCAGCATGTCCGTGGAAACGGTGTAGCGGCCATCGGAGGCCGGTATCACGGCGCTGTCATCTCCGGACGGCACAATCACCCCGTCGGCCTGGGGAAGGTGCGGGGTGATGATGGACAGCAGATCGTCCTCTGTCAGGTCCCTGACGTACTTACCTGATAATAATGAACGCACTGAAACCGGGTTCTCTACCGCAGCCCGATCGGACGCTCCAGCGCCAAATCCACGAGTTCGTCAATGAGCTTCGGGTATTCCAGCCCAGTTTTCTCCCAGAGGACCGGGTACATGGAGAACGCGGTGAAGCCGGGAATCGTGTTGTGTTCATTCACGAATATCTCCCCGGATTCCGCTAGGAAGAAATCAACGCGCGTCATTCCCTCACATTCGAAGGCGTCAAACACCTCAACGGCCATCGATTGCATCGACTCGGCAGCTTCGCCGGTAATGTTGGCGGGAATTTCCATGTGGAAGCCCTCGGTTTCCACATACTTGGTCTCATAGTCATACCATTCGGTATCTAGAGCGATTTCGCCAAGCACCGAGGCGCGGGCGGAATCATCGCCGTGGCCACCCAACACCGCGCATTCGATCTCACGGCCGGCAACGCCCTGCTCGATGAGCACCTTGGGATCCACGTCCTGCGCCGTTTTCACAGCCGCGGGAAGGTCCTGCGCGCGCTCCACGCGAGTGATGCCAAGTGACGAGCCAGCACGAGCCGGTTTGACAAACACGGGCCATGTCAAGGTTTCTTCGGCTTCTTTGATCACGGCGTCACGTTCGTGGCGCCAACGCTTGGAAGTGGCCAAGACGTAAGGGACAACGGGGAGGCTGGCAGCTTCAAGCACCACCTTCATGTAGTGCTTGTCCATGCCTGCGGCAGAAGCGAATACTCCGGCACCCACATAGGGCAGGCCCGCAATTTCCAGCAGGCCCTGAATAGTTCCGTCTTCGCCAAATGGTCCGTGGAGAAGCGGGAAGGCAACATCCACGGCATAGGCATCCACGCGTTCAGTTCCCACGTGGTACACCACGCAGCCATCTTCACCAGATCCGATCACCATGCGATCGGGAGATTCCGGGACTTCGCCGTGCGGGCCGGCGGCCTCCAGCTCCTCTGGATCAACTGTGCCTGGAACCCACGTCCCGTCCTTGCGGATGCCGATCGGCAAGACCTCGTATTTAGCGGGGTCCATTGCGCGCATCACGGATGCGGCTGTCAGGCAGGAGACTGAATGCTCCCCTGATGCGCCGCCATAAATGAGTGCGACCCGAATGCGTGCTGTCATTTCTTGCGCCTTCCCTTGTAGTATCGAGTCAATGCTACGCAGCCAAGGACGGCACATCCAACGAACCGCATGCGCGCGCCGCGTTTCTTCGCGCGAATCTGGTTGCGTTCATCGATCTTCTTGAAGGGATCCCCATCAACGGCGCGATCCCACCGAGGTGTGGTGGGAGGCCCCGGCCGCAGCTGCACAAGCTCTGCGGTGATCGCATCCATGACATGATCGGTGGCCTCCACCAACAGGTCATGGGTAATCGGTATGCCGCGGAAGGCCGAAAGGTCAACGGGTGCGCCGAATCTGATCCGAATGCTCGCGGATCGCCTGAGCAGCGCCTTCCAGTTGATCTTCCCACACCATTTGTCGATGAGCTCCTCGTTACCCCAGTGAGCAAAAGGGACAATCACAGCATCCGGGTGCTTGAGGGCAAGGCGAACAGCCCCCGTCTTGGCGCGCATCGGCCATTCATCAGGATCGCGAGTAAACGTGGCCTCGGGAAAGATAAGGACGCTGCCGCCGGAATCCAGGACGTCAGAGAGTTCGCCGAGCGAGCCAGTGGAGCTTCCATTCTTCGGGGTGCTCATAAGCCCTGGGCGGTAGACCGCCACCTGCCCGAGCTGGCGCAGGGCCCAACCCAGAACGGGAATAGTAAACAAATCGGCCTTGGCCGCCGTGTGCGGAACCACGCCAGCCTCATACAAGACAATGGCCACAACCGGCCCATCGAGGTGCGAGGTGTGGTTGCCCACCACGATCATGGGCGTGCCGCTGGCACGATGGCCGGCGAGGTTCTCCGTGCCCTCTACCCGCACGGACTGCATCCTATGAACTGCCCAGCGCAGCGGCGGAGCGATGATCCGCATGAGCGGCGGCTGGTCCATTGGCTACGCGATTTTCTCGGCGTTTGCTCCTAGGCAGCCGAGCTTATGCATGAAGTGCTCGTATCCGCGATCGATGATGTCAATCCCGGAAATGATGGACGTACCCTCGGCGGCCAGTGCCGCAATGAGGTAGGAGAAACCGCCACGAAGATCGGGGACCTCAACATCAGCGGCCTTCAGCGGCGTTGGCCCCTGAATCACCGCCGAATGGTAAAAGCTGCGCTGGCCGAAGCGGCACTCCAGCCCTCCCAAGCATTCGCGGTACGTCTGAATGTGGGCACCCATGTCCATGAGCGCCTTGGTGAAGCCAAACCGGTTCTCGTACACGGTTTCGTGCACGATGGAGATGCCAGCGGCCTGCGTGAGCGCCACTACCAGCGGCTGCTGCCAGTCCGTCATGAAGCCGGGGTGAACGTCCGTCTGCAGCGGGATGGAATGAAGCTCCCCACCCGGATGCCAGAATCGAATGCCTTCGTCACGAACCTCGAAAGAGCCGCCCACCTTGCGGAACACGTTGAGGAAGCTCATCATGTCCTGTTGTTCGGCGCCACGAATCATGATGTCCCCGTGCGTGGCCAGAGCCGCAGAAGCCCAAGAACCAGCCTCGATACGGTCAGCAAGTGCGGTGTGAGTGTACCCGTGGAGGGAATCCACGCCTTCAATGTTGATCACGCGGTCTGTATCCACAGAGATGATCGCGCCCATCTTCTGGAGAACGGCGATCAGATCGTAGATCTCTGGTTCAACGGCGGCGTTGGAGAGCTCCGTGACGCCCTCAGCCATGACGGCGGTGAGAAGAGTCTGCTCGGTGGCACCCACCGAGGGATAGGGCAGGTGGACCGGCTTTGCCTTGAGGCCGCGCGGGGCCACGAGGTGCATACCGCCCTTTTCCTGAACGCGCCGAGCGCCGAAATCTTCCAGCACCTGCATGTGGAAATCAACGGGGCGATCACCGATGTGGCAGCCGCCCAGATCGGGGATGAACGCCTCGCCGAGGTTATGCAGAAGCGGGCCTGCGAACAGGATCGGGATACGGGAGGAGCCGGCAAGCCGGTCCATCTCCGCAGGATCGTCCGGCAAAGTGATCCGCCCGGGCGTGATCGCTAGGCGGCCCTCTTCCTGATCGTAATCAACCTCCACGCCGTGCAGGCGCAGCAGATCGGACACAACATCCACATCGCGGATGAGGGGCACGTTGCGCAGAACAGACGTATCGGATGACAGCAATGCCGCAACCATCGCCTTGGATACGAAGTTCTTCGCACCTCTGACACTGATTTCACCGGTGAGTGGTGAACCGCCAACTACACGTAGCTTTGCAGCCATAACCGTCCCTTCAGTTCTGTAACCAGCCTAGACTACATGGCTTGAAGGCGCGCTTGTATCGGCTGGGTCACCGCTCAGCTGAGAGCGGCATCCTCCCCCACCGGACGCGCCGAGATGACGGGAACGGACGGCAGGTGCTTCTTCGGAAGCGTCTTGGGTTTGAAGGACGGGCGGGTGGCCTCGTAGGCGGTAATATCCGCTTCTTCTTGGAGCGTGAGCCCGATATCGTCCAGCCCTTCCATGAGCCGCCACTGGGTGTAATCGTCGATTTCGAAGGAGCATGTGAAGCCGCCGCACGTCAGCTGCTTGTTCGGCAAGTCAACATTGATTTCGAGCCCTGGTTCGTTTTCGAGGAGTTTCCAGAGTTGTTCCACGTCCTCTTGGGCGACGACGCCGGCAACCAATCCCTGCTTACCTGAATTGCCCCGGAAAATATCAGCGAATCGAGGCGCGAAAACTGCCTTGAATCCGTAATCCTTCAGCGCCCACACTGCGTGCTCGCGGGAGGAGCCTGTACCAAAATCGGAGCCAGCCACGAGAACTGAACCGCGGGAGTACTCCTCCTGATTGAGGACGAAACTCGGATCCTTGCGCAACGAGGAAAAGAGGGCATCCTCGAAACCTGTACGGGAGATCCTCTTGAGGTAGACGGCTGGGATGATTTGATCAGTATCCACTTCGGACCTGCGGAGCGGAACACCGATTCCGGTGTGTGTTGAGAACTTCTCCATGATGGTCCTTTCAGTCCAAATCTGCCGGTGTTGAGAGGGTGCCGCGGATCGCGGTGGCTGCTGCCACCAGAGGCGATACCAAGTGAGTACGCCCGCCGGGACCCTGCCGGCCCATAAAGTTTCGGTTGGATGTGGAGGCGGCGCGTTCGCCGGGGGTGAGCTGATCCGGGTTCATACCAAGGCACATGGAGCAGCCGGCGTTGCGCCATTCGGCTCCGAAGTCAAGGAACACCTGATCGAGGCCCTCAGCTTCGGCTTGGAGGCGCACGCGGGCCGAACCCGGCACCACCATGACGCGCACATTGTCCGCCTTCTTCTTGCCTTTGATCACGCCCACCACGTTGCGCAGATCCTCGATGCGTCCGTTCGTGCACGAACCGATGAACACCGTATCCACCGGGATATCGCGCATCGGTGTGCCGGGAACCAGTCCCATGTATTCGATGGCACGCTCAGCGGCCTTACGTTCGGTTTCATCGGCGATATTTGCCGGTTCGGGAACCGATTCGGAGATCTGTACGCCCTGTCCGGGGTTGGTACCCCACGTGACGAACGGTTCCAGATCTGAAGCGTCAAGATCCACCACGGTATCGAACGTGGCGTCCTCGTCCGTCACCAGAGTCTTCCAATAGGCCACAGCTGCATCCCAGTCCTCTGGGGCGTTGGGGCGGCCGTGGATGTATTCGAATGTTGTCTCATCGGGGGCAACCATGCCGGCGCGGGCGCCGGCTTCAATGGACATGTTGCAGATGGTCATGCGGGCTTCCATGGAGAGCGAGCGGATCGCTTCGCCGCGGTATTCGATCACATGGCCCTGAGCGCCGTTCGTACCGATCTTGGCAATAATCGCCAGAATGATGTCCTTGGCCGTTGTGCCGGGCTTGAGCTTGCCGTCCACGTTGATCGCCATGGTCTTAAACGGCGCGAGCGGAAGTGTCTGGGTAGCCAGCACGTGTTCTACCTCGGAAGTACCAATGCCTAGCGCCAGAGCGCCGAAGGCTCCGTGCGTCGAGGTGTGGGAATCGCCACACACGATCGTCATACCCGGCTGTGTGATTCCGAGCTGCGGTCCCACCACGTGAACAATGCCCTGATCGGCATTGCCCAACGAGTAGAGCGGAACGCCAAACTCCTCACAGTTCGTGCGCAACTGATCGATCTGGGCGCGCGAGGTCTTGTCCGCAATGGGAAGATCAATGTTGAGAGTAGGAGTGTTGTGGTCCTCTGTAGCTAGGGTCTGATCCGGGCGGCGGACCTGCCGGCCGGCTAGGCGTAGGCCCTCAAAAGCTTGAGGACTTGTCACTTCGTGAACTAACTGCAGATCGATGTAAAGCAAATCGGGGCGTCCATTTTCCCCGTGCTTGACGATATGATCGCTCCAAACCTTTTCAGCCAAGGTGCGGCTCATGTGCTGACTCCTTTTTCTCGTCTCCCTAGATTCGCGCTAACTCACAGCCTGTGCAGTTGCATCTCACTCCTTGGGATGACAATATCAAGACATGGACAATTCTACAGAAGAATCCGGCTCAGGCGTAGGCGTACTTGATAAGGCTGCTTCCGTCTTAAGCGCGCTGGAATCAGGCCCGCAAACGTTGGCACAATTGGTCACTGCCACTCATCTGGCCCGCCCCACCGCACATCGCTTGGCCGTTGCCCTCGAATACCACCGGCTCGTTGCCCGCGACATGCAGGGACGTTTTGTCCTCGGTCCGCGCTTAGGAGAACTCGCCTCCTCAGCTGGCGAGGATCGCCTGCTGGCCGCCGCCACACCAGTTCTTGTTGCCCTGCGCGATCACACGGGCGAATCCGCTCAACTGTTCCGCCGCCAAGGCGAGCAGCGTATCTGCGTTGCCGCCGCCGAACGCACGATGGGGCTACGCGATTCAATCCCGGTTGGCGCCACCTTGTCCATGAAGGCCGGATCCGCCGCCCAAGTACTCTTGGCGTGGGAAGAGCCGGATCGCCTCCACCGTGGATTGCACGGCGCGAGCTTCACTGCCACCAACCTGTCCGCCGTACGCCGGCGCGGTTGGTCCCAATCCGTGGGTGAGCGCGAGCCGGGCGTTGCCTCCATCTCCTCACCCGTGCGCGGCCCCTCTGGGCGCGTCATCGCCGCCGTATCCATCTCCGGCCCGATCGAACGCATGGGCCGCCAGCCCGGCCGCCAGCATGCCGCAGCCGTGGTGACATCCGCCAAGCGGCTCACCGATGTCCTCAAAACAACCGAGGGCCTCGGAGCACATAGTATGTAGGCATGCTTCGAACTCTTCTCGTTACCAACGATTTCCCGCCTAGGCGCGGTGGAATACAAACGTATCTCGAAGGATTCATTTCCGAACTCGATCCAGATCAGCTGGTTGTGTATGCCTCCAGCCCGCCCGATGGCGGCGCGGAGGTTTACGATGCCGAGCATCCATGGACCACATATCGCTATGCCGGCACGATGATGCTGCCCATCCCCACGGTGCGCAGGCAGATGCAGAGAATCATTCGCGAGGAGCGAATCGATGTTGTGTGGTTCGGAGCCTCCGCCCCGTTAGGCATGATGGCGAATGCCGCGCGCGCCGCAGGCGCCAAGCGTGTCATCTCCACCACGCATGGGCATGAGATCGGCTGGTCCATGTTTCCGGGCACCCGGCACATCCTCAAACGTATCTTCGCCACCGCGGATACCGTCACATATCTAACAAATGCCACTCTGGCTCGGCTGGCGCCCTGCCTTGGCGATACCCACGTCGTGCGCATGCCCGGCGGCATCAATCCCGAGGCCTTCTCCTTCTCACAGGAATGGCGCGATCTTCTGCGTGCACGCTATGGAATTGGCGATGAGCCCGTAGTTGTCTGCATCTCACGGCTCGTCGAACGAAAGGGCCAAGACACGCTCATTGCCGCATGGCCCTCAATTACAGAGAGGTTCGGGCGGGCTAAGCTCGTCGTCGTCGGCAAAGGCCCCTACGAAGCCGAACTGCGGGCGATGGCCGAAGACGACGAATCCATAATCTTCACCGGCGAAGTTCCCTTCCCCGAACTTGCTGCGCACTACTCTCTCGGGGACGTGTTCGCCATGCCGTGCCGAACGCGCGGTGGCGGGCTGGACATCGAGGGGCTCGGGATCGTGTATCTGGAGGCGTACGCGGCCGGGCTTCCCGTGGTGGCCGGGGACTCAGGCGGGGCGCCGGAAGCCGTGATCCCGGGTGTCACCGGGCTGGTTGCGGCGGGTCGATCCGTGGAAGCGACTGCTGCCTGTGTGGGCTACCTGCTTGAGGATCCCGAGCGCGCCAAGAAAATGGGGCAAGCTGGCAAGGAGTGGGTGGACACCACGTGGCGATGGAGCCATCTGGTCAAGCCGCTGCTGGACGAACTGGGCGCGGCCCGCTAATCCTCTAGGACAGATCGGAGAGAGCCGAAAAATCGGAGTGCGCGTCCACGGCCTCCAGCCGCTCCTGACGCCCGAGCGCGGGGAACACTCGCGTAGCTAACAGCGGGGCGTAACCGGGCGATCCGGGCACGGGATGAGCCCATTTGAGTTCACGGATCTCCGAATGCGGCGAGAATTCTTCGGCGAGTTCGCCCGGATACGTGTAGATCGCACCCGATACTTCGTGGCCCGGTTCGTTGGCTGCCTGAGCAGTGTAATCGCCCAGAAACTCGAGCTGAGCCGGGTCCAACTGCACCCCTACTTCTTCGGCGGCCTCGCGTACCACCGTTTGCCGCATCGTCTCATCGCCTTCGGGCTTTCCGCCCGGAAGCTGGAACAGAGTTGCTCCCTGCTTGCGAACCGTCAGGACATCGCCTTCGCCATTACGCAACACGACTGCGCCTACTCGAATAGCCATTCGATCTCCTCCGCCTGATGTTGGTGTCCTCCGGCAGTTTACCGCGATCGGCCCACTGCGTTGAGGGGCTGTGTGGGAGCACACGGCCGTTTGGAGATTGGTGTCGAGTGCCCTGTGTCGCGTGTGTGGGAATGCGCGTTCGTGGGTCCCTTTTAGGACGACGACGGCGGAGCCTCTCCCGCAACGTCCCATCCTTGCAATCAGATAGCGCTTGAATGGGTGGCCGTCATCTGGTGGCGTCATCTGGCGGCGCCTGACCGGGTACCTCGCTGGCACAAATCTCCGTTTCGCTCGCTAGATACCTTGTTGGCACGGATCAGGTAACACTGGCGCCAATGCATGTCCCTTCAGCATGACTGGACCGCCACGGCACGACTGGACCCCACAGCCGAACTGCCACAAACTAGTCTGTTCGAACTCTTGTTTGGGGAACGTTCGTTCGATAGAATGTGGGTAGGTTGAACAGGGTGGCTCTCACTGGTTACCTCGTTCACTCGCATCAGGTCATGATCGGCAGCGTTCCCTCTCTTTGCGGGGAGTGGACTCTCTCATCACCTCGAAGGGGGGTGGCTTATGAGTATCACACTCGATACACGTGCCGATGCCGCTGTGCGTGATGAGCTCTCACTCGGTCTCGTGCCAGAAACGGCTCTGCGGTCTGACAGTTCCCGTTGTCCTGACGGCATCTATATACCGTCTGACGCTGACCTGTCTTTTGATGAGCTTGTCTTGAATGCTGAGGCGATGGAACGCCTGGGCCTTGAACCTGATACTGCTGGCATGCCGGGCTTCCTCGATCAGCAGTGGGATGAGGATTTCACCGGGTTGATGCTCGCCGAAGCGCAAGCCAATCTGACTACCTTGCTCGAATCCGGTGACGAATCCGGACTCTCCTCGTTGACGGTTATCCGTGACATTCTCCGCAACGCCTCCACCGGGGCAAGTGAGGCGGCGTGTATTTCTCGGATCTCGGTGTTGGAGGACATCAAATCCGCGGCTGCCGCGGCACAGGCACGCGAAACCACAGCATTTCTTCACCACCGGGCAGTGAAGGAACGAGCTGCGGGTGTTCCGATCAAGAAACGCGGCCTAGGTGTCGGCTCCGAAATCGCGTTAGCACGCAGGGAGTCCCCGCAAGCAGGTTCCCGCGCGGTACGTATGGCCCACACACTCACCACAGATATGCCCAACGCGTTGGCGGCGTTAACGGATGGGCGACTCGCAGAATTCACGGCCCAGAAAATCACGAGCGAAGTCACCGCCCTCGACCCTCCCGCTATTGCGGCGATCGATACACGCATGGCCGGCCGGTACGGCAAAGCCGGAACCAAACGGATCACCGGTGAAGTCCGCGCCTTAGCGAATCAGATCGATCCAGCCGCGCAAGTCAAACGCCACAAGATCGCTAAAAGCCGGCGGTCAGTGACAGTCAGGCCTGCCCCGGACGCGATGGCCTACCTGACCGCCCTGCTCCCCATGGGTCAGGCCTTCGCCTGTAAGAAAGCCCTGTTAGATGCGGCAGCCACGGCGAAAAACACCGGATGGGCTGATGGGGACGAGCTCCAACAAGAAGAACGCTCCGGGACACAGATCGAAGCCGACCTGCTCGTTGAACGCCTCACCGGGCAAGCAACCCCCGACGCCATCCCCATCGAACTGCAGATCATCATGACCGACACTAGTGTTTTCGGCATCACCAGCATGCCCGGCGCTACCAGCACTCACGATCCGGACGCCACCGGCACGAAGCACTCACCACGCCCCGATCAGAACACCAACGATCCAGCCGCTACTCACGGCGCTTCTGGTACTAACGATCTGGCTGATACAGATGATTCGTTGTTTCCTGTGGTTGATGATGATGGGCGGCGTGCTGATCCAGCACACACTGCCGCGTGGATTGCCGGGCTCGGCCCCATCCCCGCCCCGCTAGCCCGCGACATGCTCAACCCGGCCTATGACGATCCAGCCACTCGCCGGTCACGGGTGTTCCTTCGCCGGGTTGTGACTGATCCGGTCACCGGGGACATTACAGCCATCGACACCCGCCAACGCGCCTTCTCCGGCGGCCTGCGGCGTGCGTTGCTTGTGCGGGATTCGCAGTGCCGGACCCCGTGGTGTAACGCCCCCATCGCCCACATGGACCACACCCACCCCTTCGCCAAAGGCGGCCACACCACCATTGCAAACGGGACTGGTCTATGCGCCAGATGTAACTACACCAAAGAATACGATGGCTGGAACCATCAACCGGGAACAGGACCCAGCGCTAGCAACGGCTCTCCTGCTGGCAGCGGTGATCGCGGCCGGCCACCCGCCGAGAGCCGCTCCTCGGACCGGATCATCACCACACCAACCGGACACCACTACCACTCCACAGCCCCACCCATCACACCCAACCTCAACAGGCGGCAGTGACGTACGCTGGCTGCATGGCTCGGCTCGCTCTTACTTCCTGCTCCAACCCCACGTTGCCGTGGACGCATTCCAAACTTCCAGCACTTCATGAAGCGCTGGCAAGGGCTGGGCATACGTTGGATAGCTCGGCCGTAGAAACACTTGCTGAAGCGGCACGCAGATCGGCTTCTGGCAACTCGCCGGAGCGTTGGAATCCGCGAGCGCGGGCCCAGATCCTCATGGATGCCTTCTTAGATCCGTCGGTTGAGGGCATTATAGATATCTCCGGCGGGGACCTTGCCAACGAGGTCTTGCCGCATCTGGACATGAACGAGATTGCCGCTCACCCCAAACTCATGGTGGGCTACTCCGATATCAGCTGCATTCTTGGATCACTCCCGTTCCCCAGTCTCTTGTGGAACCCAATCGTTGGACTTACTGAGGGGTTTGGCCAGCTGGATCAGGCCCTCGCAAGCCAACGTATTCGCCCCGGCACGTCACCTATGAATACGAACCTCGCGCTGGACAACCTACCAGCGCTACCTTGGGCAGGCGGCAACATCCGATGTTTCTTGAAACTGGCTGGCACACCGTTCTGGCCGGACCTGACAGGCCGAGTGCTTCTCATCGAGGGGCAGGGGCCCAAGCTCAATTCCGTGGCCGCTCTATTGGCCCATCACGCCGCATTGGGCACCTTCGAGAAAATCGCCGCAATAGTGGTGGGACAGTTTACGCACATCGATGATGCCGGAGAGCGCCCTGCGTTACTGAAACTGGTCGCTGAGTACGCACACGGGCCTGTGGCGGAGGCGCCGTCAATTGGGCACTCCTCGACGAGCGGCGCGGTCACGCTGAATTAGGCGACGCGGAGAGCATCAACCGCGGGCCCATCTTCTTACCGTGCAGGCCATGATCACGTCAAGCAGGGACTTCGGCATGGGCAAGGGCGAGCCAGCCCACTGATACCCATTATCGTTTCGTGAATGAGCACCACACCGGCTGACACCCTGGACCGCCTCGATAATCTGCCCTTCACGAGAAAGCACCGCAAGATTGTGTTCGCATCCGGGCTCGGATGGGCTTTTGATGCGATGGACGTTGGACTTATCACCTACATCATCGCGGTGCTAACAAAACAATGGGGCCTGAACGCAACCGAGCAATCACTGATCGTGTCAGCCGGTTTCGTTGGGATGGCGATTGGTGCCACATGTGGGGGTGCCCTCGCGGATCGTGTGGGGCGCCGCACCGTCTTTACCGTGACCCTCGTGGTGTACGGAATCGCCACTGGAGCTTCAGCGTTCGCAGGCGGGGTACTCCAGCTCATCATCCTGCGCACGATTGTGGGACTTGGGCTGGGCGCTGAGCTACCGGTTGCCTCGACTCTGGTGCAAGAAGTCTCTCCACGGCGAATCCGCGGCTCGATCACCGTGTGGCTTGAGGCATTCTGGGCGTTGGGCTGGACTGCCGCGGCCCTCATCGGCTATTTCGTTGTGCCGCTCTCGGATGACGGGTGGAGAATCGCCTTCGGAATTGGGGCACTACCGGCCCTCTATGCATTGGTACTGCGCCTGCACCTTCCAGAGTCCGTGCGCTTCCTGCTTCATAAAGGTGAAGACGAAAAGGCCGCGCAGGTAGTGGACGAATTGGCCGACGGCCATGTGCCGCTCCCAGCACAGGACGGTCATAGCGCGGAGGCCACCTCACTCGAAAAGCCCACATGGGGCAAGCTCTTCTCGCCGTCCCTACGGAAGCGCACAGTAGCGATCTGGACCGTGTGGTTCATGGTCAATCTGGGCTACTACGGCTCCTCGATTTGGATTCCATCGATCCTTCATGCCAACGGCCATGACCTCGTGAAATCGTTCGGATTCACGCTCATCATCACTCTCGCTCAACTGCCGGGGTATGCAACCTCGGCCTACCTCATCGAGCACTGGGGACGGCGAGCCACGCTCACAACCTTCCTCCTCGGTTCATCCCTCGGAGCAGTAGGCTTCGGAATGGCCGATTCCTCCACGGCGATCATTGCGACGGGTTGCGTCTTGTCCTTCTTTAACCTTGGGGCATGGGGCGCGCTGTACGCGATCACGCCCGAAATCTACCCGACCTTCATACGTGCCACGGGCGCGGGGGCGGCAACCGGCTTCGGCCGCTTGGCCTCCATTGCCGCCCCCTTCCTCGTAACATTCCTTCTGGGCATTGGCGGTGTGCCCGGTGGCAACAAGGGGCTCCTGTTCCCCGTTCTGGCTGGAGCCTTCATCGTTGCTGCAGTGGCAACCCTCGCCTTGCCCGAACGCAAGGGCCAGAGCCTGTCCTGAATTATCGGTGGCGCGCATAGAGCGCTAGGCCACCCAATGCGAGCAGCACGGCCGCGATTCCAGCAAATGTGAGAACGCTAGCCCCCGAATTCGGAAGGTCCTCACCGCTGCCGTCAGTTGGACTAGCACTCGGATCTGCACCGCCGCTTGGTTCACCACTCGAGTCACCGGTGGCCTCATCCGTCAGATCACCGCTCGGGTCACCTGTAGGTTCTGGACCGCTAGTCGGATCTCCCGTGGGTTCGGGATCTCCCGTGGGTTCGGGATCCCCCGTGGGTTCGCCTGTCGGCTCAGGATCGGGCTCGGAATCAGTATCGGCCGCCTGAATCAACACGGCTGCGGTCCGCCCAGGAACGGTCACTGTCCCAGAATCCGGATCCCACGACGTCTCTTTGACAACCTCATCGAAGCCTTCGGCCTGCACGGCGGAGAGCACGAGTTCACGGCTTCTCATGCCGTCAATCGCCTCGGTGATGGGTTCAGGCGAGGCATTGAATACCACGAGGATACGATCCACATCGGGATCGATATCTTCCTTGACGCTGACCTCCAGCCCATCGGCATCCAGCATGGCCTTGCTCATCACACCCGGCGCCATGTCATCAATCTGCATGACGAGCAATCCAGGGGTCGCCTCAGGCCCACCATTCGGGAAGCTCACGCGTTCCTTCACGAGTTCGCCACTGCCTAGGCTGAACAGTGGGCTGGACGAGCGCAGCTTGAGTAGGTCCAGTGACATCTGGTTTGCCGCCTCGATATCTGCCTGAGTCGGCATCTTGGATGGATTCTCCAAGATCGGCGCCATGAGATCCCATTTGTCCCCGTTCGCTCCCTTCATGGGCAGTCCGTTGCCGAAGCCATTGGACTGCCCAGTCCAGTCGATCGCATTGAAGTGATCACCGGAGTTGTAGGAATCGCGATCCAGAGACTTGGACCGGAGCATGTCCGTACCCGCGTGCCAGAAGGAGGGTGATTGCCCCAGCGCGGTGGTAGCCAAGCTCAGCGTGTTCATGCGGATCTGAGTGTCCATCGTCGCCCCAGAGGGCAGCTTCCAGGCGAGATTGTCGAACAGCGTCTCGTTATCGTGGGCATCTACGTAGTTGACGTTCTCATCTGGATCAATGGCATAGGCAGCGGGCTGTTCCCCGTTGTAGAGAATCTCCTCGGACAACACGTACGTGCCGTCACCTGCAGGAATCTGCACGCCCTTGACGTTGCCGGCCAGCCCGATGCGCACCAGATCGGTCTGGTGCATGAGGCTCTCCAGCTGTTCGGCCTCGGATAGCGTCTCCTGAGCAACCTCATTCGGATCGGTGTACAGCCCAGAGCCGAAGCCCTGATACGTTCGGTGATCCTCATCAAACGGACCGCCGCCACGCACGGCGTCTCTCATGCGATCGTTGAACGCACCGATCCCAGTCCCGCCGATGTGTGCTTGCGTGGCCTGCGTAAACAGCGCATCCATGGTGACTTCACCGAAGTCCCATCCTTCGCCGTACAGATAGATGTCCTTGCCATTCACACCATCCTTTTCCAGTGTGAGCCCATCGAGCATCTTCCGTACGTCTTTCATGTTCTCAAGAGAATGATGCCCCATGAGATCGAACCGGAAGCCGTCCACCCCATACTGGGTGGCCCATACTTCCACGGAATCCACCATCATCTTGCCCGCCATGACGTTTTCCGTGGCGATGTTCTGGCAGCACGTGGACGTTTCGATTGATCCCTTCGGATCCAGCCTGTGATAGTAGCCCGGAACGATCCGGTCCAGCACCGCCTCATCGGATTGTCCGGACGCGGAGGTGTGGTTGAACACCTGATCGAGTACCACCCGCAACCCCATCCCATGAAGAGCGGACACCATATCGCGGTATTCGCGCGTTCGCGCTGCCCCATCCTGATTCCCGTCTGTGGCATAGGAACCTTCAGGCGTGGTCCAGTGGTAGGGATCGTATCCCCAGTTGAAACCATCGGAATTCTGTACAGCACCCACGGCTTCTTGTTGGGCCGACGACGACGGATCCCCACCTTCGATGTTCGGCACCTGTTGATTCTCACTAGATTCAGGAATTGACGAGCTCGCGATATCGAAGCTTGGGAGGAGGTGGACGGCCGTCATGCCAGCGTCCGAAAGCTCCGTTAAGTGCTTGGCGCCATCCGAATCAGCCACGGTGAACGCCTTATACGTACCTCGCAGATCCTCGGGAACCGTCTCGTCTGCAATGGAGAAATCTCGGATATGCAGCTCGTAGATCGTCTCTGCCGCCCGAGTTACAGGAGGCTCCGGGTTGTTGTTCCACTGCTCGGGGTAGAGCTCTGGGTCCGTCAGGTCCGCGATCACGGACTGCTCAGAATCGGTGGTCAGGGCCACCGAATACGGATCAGTCACCTGATTGGTAACAACCGCTCCCTCAGATGGAACATATACGTCAACATTCCAGAGGTAGGTAGCGTTCTTCCAGGAAGCCTCCCCAACTACGCTCCACACGCCGTCGTCGTCCCTATCGGCCGAAATCTCTTGATCCCCACGTTGGAGCGAAACGTTTGTGGCCGTAGGCGCCCACACACTCAACGTGGGGATTCCATCGTTCCACGTGAGGCCCAACTCGCGATCCTCGGCGCCCGGGTACAGGGCATCGATCACACCGGCAACCTGCGCGCCAGTTCGGGCCACGGGCTCTCCGCCTTCGGCGGCCTCGATCTGGATCGAGCCTTTAAGAATCTCCGCGACCGTGGCGGCCAGATCCGCATCGCCAGCATCCACGCGCAACCCGGTGTATCCGGAGGCAATGCGCGGGAAGGCCTCCTTCTGAGCCTCGGTGAGTTCGGCAGGCGTGAGTGTCACGCCGTCCACGCCTACAAGGGTAAACTCGCCGCCGCCCAAGGCCGTGGGCCATGCGATCGTATCGGGAGCGATCCAGTAGGCGCGGGATTCGCCGGTGCCCGGCACCTGCGGGTTCTCCAGAACAACGGAGACCTTTTCGTTAGTTGGATCGAACACAAATGTCACCTGCTCCGGCTCGGAAATAGTGAACGACACGTTGTTGCCGTCCTCGCCCCAGCTGTTATCCCACGTACCATCAGTGACCTTGAACTGGTGAGAACCGGCAGGAATGTCGAACGTCCCTGTCCATAGCTTCTCCGCCTCATCATACGTGAGCTTGGTGGCCTCGCATTCCGCGGCCCAATCCACCCCGCAACCCAGAGACTGCTGGAAGGAGCCAGCCACATAATATGCTTCGCCTTCCGGATCTGGTTCCTCGGTATCCTCCGATGGGGTGCCTGCCGTGACCTTCGATCCGTTGACCATCTGCGGGCCATCGCCGGCCGGGATCAGGTAGTTGCCGTTGGGCCCCGATCCCTTACTCAGCCATTCGGCGCCGGAGTTCGTGTTGAAGTTTCCCTCAATTTCGGTGGCGTCCCCCGTCAGCACCTCAACCACATACCAACCAGACACCTCGTCATCATCCGCCATTTCCACGCCGGGAACGGGCGTCCATCCGCTATCCCCGGTGGTGGAGTAGTGGAAGTTTGCGTTGGTCCAGCCTGATGGCTGCTTGAGGTACACGGTGGTGTAGGTGCCCTCCGGCTTTGCCGGGGTGGCAATGGTAAATGCAGCGGACGGCTCAGACGTCTGGCCGTCACGGTCCTGTGCCGTCACCGTGTAGCTGAACTCGGTGGATTCAGGTAATCCTGTATCCGAGAGCTGAGCATCTGGTGACGTGAACGTTTCGGACTGGCCGGTTTCCGTGGTGGTTCGCTCAACCGAATACGTGATGCCGCCGCATAGGTTGGTGGATTCGTCCCATGAGAGATTGACCGAGTTGAAGGTGGCGGTGCCGGTGACTGCGCTCGGCTGGCTAGGGCCTGCGGGCTCTGAGCATTCCGTATCCGCCGTCACGTCTGCGCGCAGGGCAATGGCGCTCTTACCATCGATCGCGGTAGTGATCGCACCATCTGTGACCGTGACGGTTGGCCCGCTCCAGTTTCCGGCCTCGTCCTGACTGGCGGCGAAAACGTTGAAGTAGATGCCGTCTGGCAGCTGAGTTTCGAGAGAAACATCCAGAGCGCCCACGCCGTTGTTCATGGCGAAGAAGCCCACATCGCCGCGCCCGAACGCGATGGCATTGTTGCCACCATCCGTCCACTCGCTATTGACATTGGCACCACCCACCTCGTTGCGGAAGCCCACCATGTTGACGATGTTGTTCTGCGAATGCTTGAAGGTCCAGCCGTTGTCCGTGCTGGGCGAGAGCACCTTGCCGTCGGCGCTTTGCGCCGGGCCTGCGTCATAGTCTGTGAAGGCGTAGCCCGAGTGAATCGAGGGTGAGCTGTAGTCCCAGGCAAGTGTGAATGCCTGCGCCAGGTCGTAGGTTCGCCCGTCCTTGTAGGACAGAGTCTCGCCATTGCGCTCAGTATCGTGGTTATCCACGAACACCGCAGCGTCTTCATTGGGCAGCATGTCCCAACCGTCAGTGCCAATCCCACCGTTGGTCAAAAGACGGCCTACTTGATTGCCTTGGAAGGAAGTGCGAACTTCGCGGGCGTAGGAGAACTCGTGGACGTCGCCAACTCCCGTGTACTCCTCGGGCTGAATTGGCTCACCGGGGCCGCGAATCGCTTCCTGCACAACGTAGAGATCGTCGCGCTTATCTACCTTGCTCCAGATCGCCTCCATATCCGCCTGAGGAATGTGCTTGACGGCATCAATCCGGAATCCCTCCACGCCCATATCGGCTAGCTTGTTGAGGTACCCCGCAATCGTGTCCTGAACCTCGGATTTGCTGGTGTTCAGATCGGAGAGCCCAACGAGCCGGCAGGTTTGCACCTCCCAACGGTTCGTGTAGTCCGAAATGTCCTCCGCACAAGGCTGCTCGGGGCCGCCGGCGCCTTCGTAGGAGTTGAAATCGCTTTCATCATAGAGTCCGGGGTAGTTCTCGTAATCGAACTCCGTTCCCGCGAAACCTTCGCCGCCTTCAGGCTGACCAGACATGTGGTTGACCACCACATCGGCAATCACGCCCACGCCAGCATTTTCGCAGCGATCGATCATGTCCTGGAACTCCGCCTCGGTGCCGAGCCGTGTGTTGAGGTCATAGGACACCGGCTGGTAGTACGTCCACCATGCGTCACCCTGAATGTGTTCCTGCGGCGGGGAAGTCTGGACATATCCGTAGCCGGCAGGCCCAAGAACCGATTCGCATTGCTCTGCAATGTCATTCCACGGGTAGGAGAACAGGACGGCAATCGCGTCCTTGTCCGCCTCTAGCGCTGCTTCAGCGGGCGGCGACGGGGCGGCTGCCAACAGGCCGGTAGCCGCAACGGCAACGCTTGCAGTTGCGGCGAGGATTCTCTTCCATGTCCCCCTGATGCCAGACTTTCGTTTCATCTGTTGCATTGGTGCCCCTTCGCACTAATCGTTGGTGTAACGGAACTTTCGCGGCCCTTCGCTCTAGTTCAATGAAACAACTATATCGGAGATCACATGCCTTGCAACTTTCTTGCAGCAATTCCTTGCATCTGTAAAAACTCGAACTGCCGTTAGGTAAAACATCTGGTTGGCGTTATTGCACTTAAGGTAGGATGCGGTTATGACTGCACATTCACTCGTCAATACGCTCGACCCAGCCGATCCCGCCATCCGCGCCGATGCCCAGAATCTTGCCGCTCGATTGGACGGGGACTCCCCTGTCGAGGCCGCTATCCGCGCCATGCTCGATGAAGTCGCCAGCGGCTCACCCGTCGTGGTGCTACGCACGGAAGATGAAGTCACCCCTGCCCAGGCCGCCAAGATTCTTGGGGTTACTCGTCAGTTCGTTGACCGTCTCTGTGAGGAAAGCGTGCTCTCCTTTCGACGGTTACCTGACAGTCGCCACCGTAGAATCCGTGTACAAGATGTGCTAGACGTAGCCGCCGAACGTGAAGAACGCCGCGCTGGAGCCGCAGCATTGCGCGCTGCGATTGGATCGTAGCCTGCACTATTCCCCACTAACTGCCGGTACACCAATGTACTCTCGGCGCAGGCCGGTGAAAATGAAAAATCCCGTGCCATCAGTGCACGGGATCATGTGTACCCCCAACCGGATTTGAACCGGTGTTACCGCCGTGAGAGGGCGATGTCCTAGGCCGCTAGACGATGGGGGCCAGTGCCTCCATGTGAACCACATGAGAAGCTTCGTACCCCCAACCGGATTTGAACCGGTGTTACCGCCGTGAGAGGGCGATGTCCTAG
>NZ_JBQCZW010000016.1:0-50198 GCF_052089425.1 Ancrocorticia sp.
GAAGCTCACCAAACCCCCTGTCCCGTGGCGCGACTATGCGTGGTTCGTGGAACCCTCCGCCGAAGAACGTGATGCGGGCACGCTCACCCATTCTCTGGAGAAGCTTCGCGCACTTCATGCCATCGTGCAGCTGGAGGCGGCCCGGTTATCGGGGGCCACCTTTGCTGGGCTTGCTGTGATAGACGATGATCCCCACCTAGCAAGCGATCCGCTCACGATCATCGCGGACTACCCGGATCTTGCGCCGTACCAACCCGTCGTCGTCGCCCCTCATACCGTGATCACACTTCAAAGTGACACGGAAACGTCCGAACTCCTGGCGAGGCTCGGGCTTACTCCCGGCTCCGAATCCGCCGGCTCCACCCTCCGTTTTTCGACGGACGCGGTGGAACCCGGCAGGATCATCAATGCGCTCTTTGCCGGTCAACGCCACCGGCTCGTATTTGCCACCGTCAGCGCCGCCAGCAACACGCCCATGCCGGCAGTCAATACCGTCATGGACCTCTCCTCAGCCACGGGGCCCGCCTATGAAGGATTGCGCGCAGATGCGCTAGCCCAACAGGACAGCGTAGTGCCCGTACACTTCTGGACAATCACGGCACTATACGACGCCATGGTCACGGATGCTCGCGTCTTGGAGGCCAAGCACGCCACCGTGTGGGGGCTCACCCGAGAAGGGGATTCCCATCTGGTGCGCGGGCTCGATCACGTGCTGGATTACCGCCAACGCAAACACATGGCTGAGGTGGGCCAAGGGGTGGCCGCCACGTCCCTTTCGGAGATCAACACAAGCACGCTCAACGCGCTGCAGGACAGAGCAACCACCGCTCGGATCTGGCGGAACTACACGCCATTACCTGACGTCACTCCGCAACTCCTGATCGAGGAGCCTCAGGAGATCCGTGGCGTCAAACTCAATCAGAGCGTGAACTTCGCCGTCACCGTCCTCTTCGTGATTCTCGCGGCCCTCGTGGTTCGCTTTGCGGCGCTACTTTCCCACGAAGGCCTGACAACCGGCAACATGCTGGGCGCCGGCATACCCTTGATCATCATCGTGGTGAACTACCGCATCATATCGGACATCGTGCAGACGGTGAGAACGTCCGCATCCCCCACCGCCCCGTTCGTGGCAATGTTTCGAGCGCTCGAAGAAAACGCTGGCAACCTTGGCCGCGCCTTCGCTCTGCCCTTCACCCACCAGCTCCGGATCCACTCGATCACGTGGGTGAAAGGCGAATCGGAGAAAATCGAGGTCACTATTTCCGATCGAGAGACTGCCGATTGCTCACAGATCCTCGCCACGATGAACGAGGTACTCGCCCCTCCCAGCCCATCTACACGCTGGGTGCTCGAAGCGGGGCGCGCAGATTTCACCGTGGGCCGGAGCCTCGTCTGGCTAGCAACGCTGTTCTTTTCCCGAAGCGCGCCCCAATACTTCGCCGTACCCGATGCGCTCACCAGACCCGAGGAGGCGGAGCAATTCGCTCAATCGTGGCGCGAACTCGTTGGACCCTGCCGCCTCAAGGAAGCGCCAGAAGTGCTCACTGGAAGTGCTCCGCTGGCGGCGCGCCTGCGAGAGCTGGCCTAGGAACTACCGCAAGATCGCGATACTGAACGGGTAGCGATAGGGTTCACCGCGCGAATGCCCGATAGCGGCGCGGATGGGGTGATAGATCGAGAAGATGAACACCCCGATCCAGATCACCACGGACACTGGAATCAGCACCAGCGTGAGGACAAGCACCCACGCAATAATGCTCATGATGGTCATGCCAAGCTGGAAGTTGAACGCACGCGCTGACTGTTCGCGAAGGAACGGGCTTCGGTTCCTGTAGATCAGCCACACGATGAGCGGGCCAGCGAAGCCGAGCCACCCGGCGGAGAACAGCATGCCTGCAGGTCCTGAGAGAGCCCCCACCATGGCAAACGTGCGATCGTCAGACGCAGAAATCTCTCCCTGTCCCGGGTAGGCGTCGAAAGCGCCCCGGGGAGGCACACCGGAATTGTCCTCAGGAAATCCCCATGCGTTACCAGAATCGTTGTATGCCATGGCTCGATTATGCCCCAGGGCACTGCTCGATCTCCAGCGTGTCACCTATGAGCTAACGTGCCTGACCGCATTCGCCGGGCCTGACCAATTCTCACGATCGCCCGCTCAAGGGCAAAACCGGCGCTGCGCGAACCACCTTTGACATCCGCATCAGCTGCCGCAATGGCCAATATCGCTTGGGCGAGCCCCTCTTGGCTCCATTGCCGGACGTCATCACGGGCCCGCCGCATTTGCCACGGCGCCAACTTGATCTCCTTGGGATCCACGTTGCCCCGCGACGCTAGTGCCAGCCCCATGGCCCTCAGCTTGGACGCGATGGCAGCCACGATGGGAACGGCCTGCGTTCCCGTGGCCATGGCGTGGCGCGCCAACGTGACGGCTTCGGCGGTTCGCCCGGCAACAACGGCGTCCGCTACGGCGAACGGCGTTGCCTCGTTCCGCCCGGCATAGTACGTGTGCACGGCTTTCGCATCGATGGTTCCCTCGATATCGTCCAGCAGCTGATTGACGGCCGAGAGCAGCTCGCGCACGTCGTTTCCCAAACCGTCTACCAGATCCTGCACCGCATCTCTGGTCATCGAACGCTTTCGTGCCTTGACGTGGGCGGCCACCAGATCCGCTTTTTCGCTATCGCGCTTAATCGCGGGGATCTCCGTGCACTGAAAACCACCGGCAACGATCGTATCGTAGAGCTTCTTACCGCGCGGCTTAGATGTTGAATGGCGCACTACCAGCACCACATCCGGTTCCGGGGCAGCTACATACGCCAGCGCATCGGCAAGGAACGCATCATTCATTGATTCAGCGCGGGGCACAACGATCATTCGAGCTTCACCAAACAACGAGGGACTGGCCAGCATAGGCAGCCTCCCAGCAGTGTATGTGGCCGCGTCGAGGCGCGTGATCTCGGTACTCGGATCGCGTTCCTGAGCCAGAGCAACGAGGCGATGCTCTGCCTGATCTCCCAACACGTCTTCACCCGACCTGATGAGGATAACTGGAGCCAGTTCCAGCCGATCCCACGCCACGGTGGTTTTTCCTCGCGCCACGAGTTTCCTTCCGGTTGCGATGTCCGTTGATCCGGTAGCGATGTCCGTTTTTTCGACGACGACGAACGCCCCGCGACCTCATTGTCTCACGGCTCTCCACCGGGCCCGCACGCTGAGCTCGCAGCACCGCTGCCGTCAATTGAGATAGTCCCGCACTCTTGCGTATCAAAGATCTGAGAGTCCCCGTAGATCTTCAGGGCTGAGGGGTCCGGGTGCCCGTATGTATTCTCGCCCACAGATATCAGGGTGAGAACTGGATGAAGCTTCTGTGCCAGACGCGCAGATTGGTCCCCGCTGCCGTGGTGAGCCATGATGACGATTCGTGCAGTCTGGGCGTGGGCGACAAGGCGCTCTTGCGAGGTTGCGGGCAAATCAGCCAGAGCTACCACTCCCCCAGCAACGTCTAGGTGGACAGCGAGGGATTGAGCATTTGCCTCGCCCTCTCGTTGGTTGGGCACCGTGGGCCACAGCAGCCGGACGAATCCAGCGCTCTGGCCGGCCTCCGCAGTACTCCATGGGACGTCCTTCTGGGTAAGGGTGGCATGGATCCATTCGGTATTGGCCACAGGGTCGGGATTGGGAGATAGCCATACCTGTTCCACCGAAACGGCATCCAACACCTCTGGTAGCCCGCCAATGTGGTCAGAATGCCCGTGGGAAAGGATGAGGAGATCTAGGCGGTCTATACCGGCGCCCTTCACGCACTGAGCGGCGGCGTCGCCTTCCGGGCCCACATCAATCATGACGGTCTGCCCGTCTTTTCGGGCGATCAGAGCAGATCCTTGACCCACATCGCACTGAACAACAGCCCAATCTTCTGGCACTTCTGCCTGCGGGCCGGAGGAGCGCGAGACAATAAGGAGCATGAGGCAAACCGCGCACGTTCCGATGGCGAGCATCGGCCAACGTGGAGCCATGAGAGCTAGCGCGAGCATGGCAAGGCATGCCACGCCAGCCCATACAAGGGGAATGCCAGAACCCGGTGCTCGCGCCAATGCCAGCGCCACCGCGTCAATCCACCACGTACACATCACAGCTGGTAAAACCGCGCACAGTGCCAGCGGCGCACAGATGGGACCGAATAGGGCAACGATCAACCCCGTGACCGTCAGCGGCGCAACGATGGGCGCTACGAGGGCATTCGCCACCACAGCCCACACCGAACCGTCCTCGCTGAACAGCATGAGAATGGGGATACAGGAGATCTGGGCCGCCAGTGGAATGGCAATCGCCTGCGCGAGCATATCGGGCATGATACGGCTCAGGTGCTCGGTTAGAGGTGTTCCCATCGTGACAATTCCAGCCGTGGCAGCTGCTGAGAGCCAGAACCCGTAGCCCATGGCAATCCATGGGAACGCCCAACACGTTGCCATCACGGCGATACTGAGTGCAGGGACGGCGCCGGTGCCCCGTCCACATGCCATCGCGGCAAGAACAACTACGCTCATCCCCACCGCTCTGATGACAGAGGCGTGGGGGCCCACCAGCAGGACCAGCCCGATCAGGGAAACAGCGCACAGACCTGCCGCCACGAGGTTTGAACGCCGGCCAACAATCGTCACGACAATCGCCACGACTATCGAAATATGCCCACCAGAAACCGCGATCAAGTGAGTTAAGCCAGTGATTCTCATGGCATCGGATAGCTCGGGTGACACCCGCGAATCATCGCCCAGTGCCACCCCTGGAATGAGTCCCTGAGCGTGTTCAGGCAGATCATTCAAGAGGTCGGATAGCGAGCGATCGATGCGGTCAACAACCCGCTCGCTCGCCGTGCCACGGCCGGCTACGTCGATGGAGGCCGGGACAACCCGTAGCACCGAACGCTCACGAGCCCGCGTTTCACGCGCTTTCCCCTCCAGCGCAACATGTTGGCCGGGAAGAGTGTCACACGGGATGTCCAACACCGTCACGATCACGAGTGCGTACTCCCGCGACGTCCCGTCAACAGTAGCCCCCGAGAGCCGCACATCCGCGTTGCAGGTGGGTTCGCCCCACGGTGCCACGCGCGGGCTGACGCGTGAGGAGATCGTCCCCTCCGCAGCGATCCGATCCCCCTTGAGCGCGGCAGCAGCCAGCTCCGCCGGGTGCGTGATGGCTCCATGGCACAATCCGAGGCCAATGCTTGCGAGCAGCATCGCTCCTACGGCGATCAGATGGCTCCGCCTTCGGAGCGCCGCGAATCCCAGCAGGATCGCCACCGCAATGCTGAGAGTCCCCGGAAAGAAGCTCTCGGATCCGCCACCGAGTCCCAGCCACGTTCCGATCACGGCAGTTCCTGTCAGTGGCACAAGCCGGAAGTCTTGACGAGGAACGGGGAGCTTATATCGTGGCGAAATCTCGGAGCTGCTCAAGCTTGCCATTCCCAATGCCCGATACGTCCAGAAGATCGTCAACGCTGGAAAAGCTGCCGTTGGCGTCCCGCCATTCCACAACAGCCTGAGCAAGCTTTGGTCCGATACCCGGCAGCTGCTGAAGTTCCTCCACACCCGCTGAGTTGATGTTGATCAGCCCCGAACCCGCACTATCAGTTTCCCCGGCGCCGCCAAGTCCCCCGCCAGAGTCCGGCTGTTCTCCGGGAGCTGGCACATGCACGTGTAGGCCGTCCTCAAGGGGCGAGGCGAGGTTAATTGAGGCGCTATCCGCTTCCTTGGTCAGGCCACCAGCTGCATCCACGGCATCGTTGACACGAGAGGAGGACGCGAGCGTATACACACCCGGTTCCTTGACATGCCCAGAGACGTACACCACGATCTCCGTGGTTCCGTCCGTCTCAGCCGGCGTCATCTCTGCTGCGCCCCCAGTGCCTTCATCCGCCTCACCGCTCATCTGGATCGATTCTGCGGCTGCCACCGAGTGTTCATCGGTGAGCTGGTGTGGAGTGGCAAATGCGAGGGAGGCCCACACAGCTCCAATAAGCGCCAGACAGGCAATGATCACGGCACGCAGGGCCGGTCCATCGAGCCGAAACCTAGGACGGGGCCCGCGATGCTCAAGCGCAGCAACGTCCTCTCCGGTACCAGAGGCCAAAGCTAGCGAGGCGAAGCTGCGGGGTTCTGCCCGTGGGCGAGTGCCAGTATGCGGGAGCTTCGAACGTGGAGGAGGAACAGACATAGCACCATGATGTGCCCGCCTGAACGGCATCCGCACGCCGCGATTTCCTCCTGTGGATGAGTTCTACACGAACCAGTTTGGGGAAACGCCCAGAACTTAGCCGCGGTAGCTCAACGTGAGCGTCAGCCCCTTCTCGTGACCAGGTGCCAACTTGATCGCGTTGGCGGAATCGGCCCGATTAAAGGCGTCCGATAGCGCAGAGGTAGGCTCAAAAGCAATCGCTTTACGAGAATCGCGCTCCAAGAAGTCGCCTGTATACACGTGCAAAGCGGGAGCCTCCGTCGGCTCCTGCGTGAGGAGGATCTCGCGCCCGCTTGCCGGATCAACCAACCGAGAAACCACAACCCCATCCTCGCTGGGAACGAGTTCCGTGTACGTGCGATCGATGCGTTGTTGTCCCACATAATCCACCCGTGCCGGTGCATTGATTCCGGCCATGGCGGCGTCACCGGGTAGCGGGATGAGGTTGGGATCGGACAGAATCTTCCCGCGGGCCGGTACGGTGAGCGAGAGATTGGAAACGCCCTCCATACCCGGCATCGTGAGGTAGGGATGCCAGCCGATCGAAACCGGGACATCTTCTTGCGAAGCATTCACAACGGTGATGGAGACGGACAGATGCTCGAGCCCCGATGCCCCGCTTTCTAGTGAGAACACCACGGAGATGTCAAGCTGCCATGGGTAACCGGAGCTTGGAGCCAGCGTGCCCGCCAACACCAGCGCATCTCCGGCCTTCTTGCGGGAGAAGTCAACGCGTCCCGCCTTACCGCCGTGCTCAAGAAGATCCTCGTCCTGTTCCGACGTCAGGTGCTTGCTGCCGAAGGAGTATTGTCCCCCAGCGATCCTTCCGCACCACGGGACCATGACAAGCGAACGCTTACCATCTTGGGCCTGAAGCTCTGCGGCATCCCGGTATCCGGCGATGAGTTCCTTCCCTCCCGCAGGTTGCCACGAGAGCAGAGTTGCTCCACGAGCGGCGATAAAAGCGGTTGAACCATCAGGCCCTGTCATGCGCCACGCGGGCTGACCGTCAAAGTCCTCGTCTTCGATGAGAGTTACGCTTGCCATCCTCCATACCTTTCTACGGAACGATGTTCACGAGCTTCGGAGCGCGCACGATAACCTTTCGTGGTTCTCCGTCCACGTACTTTGCCACCTTGGGAGATGCCAGAGCCAAGGCGCTCAGATCCGCCTCGGAAATATCGGCGGGCACCTCCAACCGGTCGCGCAGCTTGCCCTTCACCTGCACAACACAGGTGACCGTATCGTCCACGAGAAGTGATTCGTCCGTGACAACCGGGAACGGCTCACGTGCCAAGCTTTCGGCGTGTCCCAGCTTTTCCCAGAGCTCTTCGGCAATGTGGGGGGCAACGGGAGCCGTCATGAGAATCAGGTCCTCAATCGCCTTGCGCGGCACCCGGTCCAACCCCGTCAGATGGTTATTCAGCACGGTCATCTTAGAGATGGCCGTATTGATCCGCATCCCGTCATAATCCGATGTCACATCGGCAATGGTGCGCGCCAGCACCTTAGCTGTTTCGGTATCGGGCTCATCATCGGAAACGGTCACCTGCCCCGTGGCCTCGTCGATCACGTTGCGCCACAAGCGCTGCAGGAATCGCTGAGAACCAACCACTGCGCGGGTTTCCCATGGCCGGGACACATCCAGAGGTCCCATGGACATTTCGTACAGACGGAACGTATCCGCACCGTACTCCTCGCACATGGCGTCAGGCGTCACGATATTCTTGAGCGATTTGCCCATCTTGCCGTACTCACGATTGACCGGTTGGCCATTCCATGTGAAGGCAACTTCACCGTCAGACCCAACGATTTCCTCCACATCGTCAGCAGGCACGTATTGCCCGCGTGCGTCAGTGAAGGCGTAGGCCTGAACGTAGCCCTGATTGAAGAGCTTGTGGAAGGGCTCGGAGGAGGACAGGTATCCCAGATCGAACAGAACCTTGTGCCAGAACCGGGCGTACAGCAGGTGCAGCACGGCATGCTCCACACCGCCCACGTACAGATCCGTTCCGCCAGATACATTGCCCTGATCGGGCCGCGGCCCCATCCAATACTCCTCATTTTCAGGGGAGCAGAAGGCATCGTTGTTCAGCGGATCCGCGTAGCGGAGTTCGTACCAGCACGAACCAGCCCACTGCGGCATCGTGTTGGTATCGCGCTTGTAGGACTTGAGCCCATCGCCCAGATCCAGCTCGACGTTCACCCATTCGGTGGCGCGCCCAAGTGGCGGCTCCGGGGAGGATGTCGCATCGTCCGATTCATACACCTTCGGCGAATAGTCGGACACCTCTGGAAGGTCGAGCGGCAGCGATTCCTCGGGAATCGAATGGGCCTCACCGTTCTCATCCCAAACAATCGGGAACGGTTCACCCCAGTAGCGCTGGCGTGAGAACAGCCAGTCACGCAACCGGTAGGTAACCTGTGCGTGGCCCTTACCGATGGATTCCAGCCACTGCGTCATCTTCGCCTTCGCGGCGTCCTTGGCCAGCCCGTCCAGCGCGATATCCGCGTTGGACGAATCCACCGCAACACCATCACCCACATAGGCTTCCACGCCCAAATCTGGACCGTATGGATCGTCCGCCGGGCCGATAGTGCGCACGATGTCCAGATCGTACTTGGTGGCGAACTCCCAATCGCGCTGATCGTGGGCGGGAACGGCCATGATGGCACCCGTTCCGTACCCTGTCAGCACGTAGTCAGCCACGAAGATCGGCACGCTGTTGCCGTTCACAGGATTAGTTCCGAAGTATCCGGAGAACACACCCGTCTTGGTGCGTGCTTCATCGGTGCGTTCGATTTCTGACTTGTGGGCGGCCTGTGCGCGGTAGGCCGCAACAGCTTCGGCCGGGCTTGCCGCCCCACCGGTCCACTGTTCGCGCGTACCTTCCGGCCACGTGTCCGGCACGGTCAGCGCGGCCTGATCGGCCTCCACGCCAGCATCGCTACCACCCAGAATCGGATGCTCTGGCGCAACAGCCATGAACGTGGCACCGAATAAGGTGTCCGGACGCGTGGTGTATACCTCCAGAGAGGCGGTTTCTCCGTCAGGGCCAACAGCTCCCGGAACGTCGAACGTCACGTTGGCGCCCTCGGAACGCCCGATCCAGTTGCGCTGCATAGAGCGCACCTTCTCCGGCCAATCGATCGTGTCCAGATCCTCGACCAGCCGATCAGCGTACGCGGTAATCCGCATCATCCACTGGCTCAAGCTGCGGCGGAACACGGGATAGTTTCCGCGTTCGGAACGGCCATCGGCCGTGACTTCCTCGTTGGCCAGCACGGTGCCAAGCCCGGGGCACCAGTTGACGGGCGCCTCACTGACGTACACGAGGCGGTAGCCGTCAATGACCTTCGCGCGTTCGGCCGCGCTCAGATCAGCCCATTGGCGCCCGTCACCAACGGCGCGCTTGCCAGATTCAAACTCAGCGCGCAGCTCAGTGATTGGACGCGCTGCGCCCAGTCCGCGCCCATCGCGTCGCTCAGCGGCTGGATCGAACCATGAGTTGAAGATTTGCAGGAAGATCCACTGTGTCCACTTGACGTAATCGGAATCCGTTGTGGAGAACGAGCGCCGCGAATCGTGAGACAGCCCGATTCGATGCAGCTGGCGGCGCATGTTTGCCACGTTTTCTTCTGTGGTGATCCGCGGATGCTGCCCGGTTTGCACTGCGTACTGTTCGGCCGGCAGGCCAAACGCATCGTAACCCATGGTATACAGGACGTTCTTGCCCTTCATCCGCTGGTAACGCGCCACGGTATCCGTGGCGATGTAGCCGAGCGGGTGGCCCACGTGCAGTCCCTTGCCGGAAGGGTACGGGAACATGTCCAGGAGGTAGAACTTCTCAGGGGGAACCTCGCCTGCAAGCGCACCAGCAGGATTGGGCGCGTTGAACGTGCCTTCCTCATCCCAGCGTTCCTGCCAAGATTCTTCGATCTGGTTCGCCAACTCCGCCGTGTAACGGTAGGTTGTAGCGCCCGGCTCCTGAGCTGTCATGACACTCCTTCACGTTAAGTCTGCGTTCAAGACTATCGCAGCCCTGCGGCTCCAGATCCCGTTGTCCAGTGTGAGACTCGGCCTAGAATAGGGCTATGAGCGTGTTTACAGAGATCATTGCAGGTAACATTCCGGGTCGCTTCGTCTGGCAGGACGATGTGTGCGTAGCATTCGGCACCCACGAACCTATGACAGACGGACACACACTGGTTGTGCCCCGGCGTGAAGTTTCCAAGTTCACCGATCTGGACGAGCAGACGTTCGCCCACTTGTCCACTGTTGCTCAGAGGATCGGCAGGGCACAGGAAGCCGCCTTTGGTGTACCGCGCGCCATGCTAATGATTGCCGGAATGGAAGTGCCTCACGTGCACCTTCACGTGATTCCAGCTACGTCCGAAGCCGATATCCGGTTTGAAAACGCCCGCTCGGGGCTCCCGGCCGATCAGCTGGATTCCTCCATTGAGAAGGTACGTCAGGGACTAGTAGATTTGGGCTTTGCGGAGTTTGTTCCGAGCGATATTCACGCGCTTTAACGACGACGAATCACGCATGCTTCCTAGAAGACCAGACCCCACTGGTCCCAGAAGGCAACAACAATAATCGCAATCAGTACCGTGTAAACGGCTGCCACGATGTACCACCGGGCCGCGGTCAGCCACCCGGCAAACGTGGTGGGAAGCGGCAGGTGGCCGGCCTGCGCTGAGCGCGCCCACGTGTTGACGATCAGCGGGATCGTGACAACCCAGATGACAAGGCAGTAGGGGCACAGTGAGCGTTCCACGGTGATCGAAGTCCACTGGAACCACACGAGCCACGCCGCTGCGGGGATCATCACGGCATCCAAGCATAGCCAGAGCCACCGTCCGAACCGTCCACCGGAGGCCAGCACCATGCCCAAGGCAAAGATCCCGGAGAAGAATGCCAGCCCAAACACTGAATTGGACGTGCCGAATAGTAGGGCGTTCTGCTCAGATGTGAGGAACTTACCGCAGCCAATCAGCGGGTTGAGATCGCAGGTCAGGCTCGCGGATGGATCAACGAGCAGCTGCTTTTCTGATCGAAGAAGCTCGATGGATGCGAGCATTCCCAAGATGCCCACCACAACCATGAGCACGCCGAAGGAACGGGGAGCTCCTCCGTCAAGCTGTTCCTTGCTCGCCCGATTGTGTGGCGCCGTGAGAAACTGCTCCAACTCTTCGTCCGAAAGCGCATCAATGTTGACCTTCTGACGATCCATACCCGTCCCCTTGCTCGCATGGTTAGTGTCCGTACGGAGGGATTCTATTCTCTTCTCGCTAGGAGTTAGCTGAGTGTGTTCGCTCTAACGGTGTAATCCTCAACGAACTGGGCGGTATCTTCCCAACCTTCAACGGCGTGGGTATCAATTCCTAGGCGCTTCACGGGGTAATCATTGCCACCCTCATCCAGGCGGTCACCAATGAATAGCATCTGCGAGATGGCGATGCCTGTTTGTTTGGACAGCTCACCGATTCCGTAAGCCTTATCGATCCCCTTTCGGGTGATATCGATGGAGGTCGAGCCACCGGAACGCACCTCGAGCGCGGGAAGGAGCGGAGCTACAGCAGCCCGCAGCTTTTCCTTCTTCGAGCGGTCTGGGTCCCACGCCTGCTTGGCCTGCACAGGAGCGGCCTGTCCCAAGGCAGAGAAGGTGATCTGGGATCCGCGATCCTCAAGAATCGGGCCCCACGTTTGCGCTTCCCACAAACCGAGCCTGCGAGCCTCTTCCTCAACCACCGATAGGGCTTCAGCCCGTTCGGCTTCCGAGAGGTTGCGAGCGTACACATCCCTCCATTGACCATCGCGGTACACCAGATAACGTGTGCCACATGTGGGCATCAGGTGGAGGTTCGTGAGGGCGTCAGGCCCGGCATTCAGATTCGTGAGAAGCTGTGATTCGAATTGCCCGAACTGCCCCCCTGAAATCACACAGACTTGTGTGACGTTCAGGAGGGCATCAAGCGCCCGTGCCATCCGATCAGGCAACGGAGATTTTGATGGCGCCAGCGTATCGTCAAGATCAAACGCCAGCAGCTCAAAATGTTTCACTTGTTGGTGGCTCATGCCGCGGCCGAGTTATCCCCTTCGTCCTTCACGGTAGTTTCGAGGATCACGCGTGTCAGGCCCAAGATGAACAGGGCGAACACGACGTCACGCACGAACTCGAAGATCGACGTGAAGATCTGCATCGTGCTGGCGTAATCGTAGGTCAGCACGGTGATGAAGTTGAAGAGCGCAGCAACTGCAATCGCCCCAGCGACGATGAACGCGAAGATCATGACCAGCTTGGCAATCTTGGAGCCGAACTTCTTCGAGAAGTCCAGCGAGAAGAACGCGCCAAGGCCACCGCCCTGACTTTGCGGCGTCTGGTATCCGTACTGGCCGTATGCTGGCTGACCGTACGCCTGCTGTTGGGCGTAAGCCTGCTGGTCAGCGCCGGGCTGGCCGTATCCCTGTTGACCGTATGGCTGCTGGCCATAGCCGGCCGTACCAGAAGCTGAATAGGCAGACGGTGCCGACTGCTGGCCCTGAAAACCCTGCTGGGGCTGCTGTGGCTGTTCCGGTTGCTGATTCTCAGGCGAAGTAGGCTGAGTCATATTCGTTCCTTTTCCTAGGTGTAGGGCAATTGTCTCTATATTGGCACATAAGTTTCCAACCGCCTCCACATTATCCGGGACTAAAGTGACTTGTCACCACCCACTTTTCCGCACAAACTCCGGTTCAAACACCCTTTGTGTATGACTCAGGGAGCCCCGGAACTCGCGTGTCTTTTCGTCCACAATCCGGATACTCTTGGTAAACGACGTTATCGTTTCTAAGGAGAAACTCGTGGCAACACCACACATTTCGGCCGAGCCGGGGGATTTTGCTCCGGCCGTTCTCATGCCCGGAGATCCCAAGCGAGCAGCGCGGATTGCGGAGCAACTACTCGATGAGCCCCGCCTTGTCAGTGACGTCCGCGGGATCGGTGGCTATACGGGGCTTCATCAGGGCAAGCCACTCTCCGTCATGGCCTCGGGCATGGGACAACCCTCCTTGTCCATCTATGCCACGGAACTGTTTACCCAATTTGGCGTGGAGCGCATCATCCGTGTAGGAACCGCAGGCGGTCTCGCCGCGGACACGAGAGCTGGTGACGTGGTGATCGCCATTGGTGCGCACACCGATTCCTCGATCAACGAGAAGCTATGCCCGGGAATCAACTTTTCCGCCACGGCCTCGTGGGCTTTGCTCTCTGCCGCAGTCAAGGCTGCCGGGGACGATCCCCGCGTTAAGGTTGGCCCAGTTGTCTCACGCGATCTCTTCTATGGGAACACTCCCGAACAGGTGAAGCGGCTTGCTGAACTGGGAACGTTGGGCGTTGAAATGGAGGCCGCCGCACTCTACGGAATCGCCGCAAACCTTCATAAGGAAGCGCTGGCCGTGCTCACCATTTCCGATCACCTCTTCGATTCCTCTCAGGATATGAGTCCCGCCGAGCGGGAGACAAACTTCCAGAAATCCTTGGAACTAGCCGTGGCAGCCGCGCTGTCCTAAGAACATGCCACTCAGCACCTCAAACGAGGATTACCTCAAAACCATCTGGAACATTAACGAGTGGCAGGAAACTCCAGTCACATCAGGCCAGTTGGTCAAGACGCTCGGGCTCTCCCCCTCCACCGTGTCGGAGGGAGTAGCTAGGCTGTCGGCACTCGGGCTGGTGCGCCATGCTCCTTACGGTGCCGTCAGGCTCACCGGGGAAGGCCAACAGGAGGCGGCCCGGATGGTGCGTGCCCACCGTTTGCTCGAAACGGGACTGGTGCAGCTATTCGGATACTCGTGGGACGAGGTCCACGATGAGGCCGAACGGCTGGAGCACGCCGTGTCCGATCTGTTCATTGAACGGCTCGATCACAAGCTAGGACACCCCGCCCGCGATCCACACGGCGATATTATCCCTGCACCCAATCAGTCCGAGGTACCACGCCAGATTCCCGTCACCCTTGCCACGGCAGAACCTGGAACCACCGTGCACGTTAAGCGCGTGTCCGATAACGATTCGGACGTCCTCGTGTACCTCGAGGGCGCTGGAATTGTGCCCGGCATCGCGGTGACCGTTGAGAAGAGTCAGAGTGATCCTCAGCTACTGGCGATCACTCTGGGCGATGTGCATGCCATCATTCCCTTGGCGGCGGCACGCGCGGTTGTCACTGGTACCGCTGACGCATGAGCCACACAATATTCGCGTGAATACGCGGGAGCACCAGATCGGCCTCTGCTTCCACTAATAGGTCCACCGCGTCGATATCACATTCGCCATCCATAGAACAATTGTTCCATTCGGCTCCCACATGTTCCGCGTACGCCACGCCACATCATGACACCGCTCCCAATAACCCACTTACCCGTGGTTTAATTTCGTTAAACGCCATAAGGTGGAATCAGTTTGAACTTACGAGTACTGGCGTGGTTGGCTAGTAACTGTTTCATCAAGAGCAGCTGAGAGACGTGGTTCGTTGACGCTGCAGCAACCCGCGTTGGCGGGTGCTTCTGCCACGATCGATGGAGGTGATTGATGTGATCGAGCTACAGGATGTCAGTAAGATCTATCCGCGGCGGGGCGAAGATCCCGTTGTGGCTCTCGAAGATATCTCATTGCGTATCGAATCCGGAGAAATCCACGGGATCGTTGGCGAATCCGGGGCTGGCAAGTCCACGCTGATCCGTTGCCTGACGGCTCTCGAGCGTCCGACAAGCGGTTCGATCTTCGTGGACGGCAAAGACCTCTCCTCACTTCCGGCTGGCCAGCTCCGTGACGCCCGCCGAACAATCGGCATGGTGTTCCAAGGCGGTAACCTTCTGGATCAGCGCACCGCCGCCGGTAACATCGCCTATCCCCTACGCATCGCTGGCCAAGGCAAATCTCTCACGCGCACGCGAGTCACTGAGATGCTTGAGCTCGTTGGTCTAGCGGACCGCGCTCGCGCCTTCCCGTCAGAACTCTCCGGTGGCCAGCGCCAACGCGTTGGAATTGCCCGCGCCATGGCAGATCGGCCAAGCGTTCTGCTCTGCGACGAACCTACCTCCGCTCTGGATTCCGAAACTACGGACCAGATCCTCGACCTCTTACGCGATGTGCGAGACACATACGGTGTGACCGTGCTGATCATTACCCACGAAATGGAAGTGGTCCGAAAGATCTGTTCCAATGTGACGCTGCTGGATCACGGCGGCATTTCCTCCACCGGCAAGGTTTCCGAGATCATGGAGGATGTTGATTCACCACTGGCTCACAGGATCGTGCCGGGTCCGGACTTTGACCCCGCTGCGGTTCCACGCAGCTCCGTACTCGTTGACGTTTCCTTCACGGCACGCCATGGCGAACCCACAGGTTCGCGGGTCCTCGCACTGGCTTCGCAATATGGAGCCGATATTGGCTCAGGAACGTTCGAAACGTTGGGCGAAATTCAGGTAGCACGGTTGGCCTTGACCATTGCCGAAGAGGATCATTCGGATCTCATGGCGGGACTTGACCGGCTTGGCGTTTCAGCTAAGGAGCGTGCACTGTGAACACCATCATCCTCGCTGCCGATGACACGTGGCTGAACAATCCCGTTGTAAAGGGCGAACTCTGGAACGCCACCACAGAGACCCTTCTCATGACCGCATGGGCAACCGTGCTTGCGGCTATTTTTGGGCTGATCTTCGGCGTTGTCCTCACGGCCACGCGGCAGGACGGCATTCTGCCCAATCGCCCAACCAACGCGATCCTCGGATTCATCGTCAACGTTGGCCGAGCGATCCCGTTCATCATTCTGATGGTGATGATGATCAACATCACCCGCATGATCATTGGCCAAGCCACCGGCTGGCGAGGCGCAATGATTCCACTCGCCATCTCGGCAATCCCTTACTTCGCGCGTATGGTCGAATCGAACCTGACGAACGTTGACCGGGGAAAGATCGAAGCAGCCCAAATGATGGGGGCTTCGAGGTACCGGATACTCACGGGAGTCATCGTTCGCGAGGCCGTGCCCACTCTCATTCAGTCACTCACGATCCTGTGCATCACCATCATTGGATATACCGCGATGGCCGGAGCAGTTGGTGCCGGTGGCCTTGGTGCCCTAGCTATCAATCAGGGCTACTACCGTACCCAGATGGACGTCCTCCTCATCATCGTTGTGGTGATCGTTGTGATTGTCAGCATCGTCCAGTTCGTTGGTGACATGCTTAGCCGGCTAGTAGATCACCGCTGAGAACTACCAGCCGGGTTTCATCCCTCAGCCCACATTGTCCGTAATTTACCGCCAGAACCATCACCAAAGGATTAACCATGAAGCGATTCCGCTCCCTCGCCGCCCTTGGCGCGGCAGCCGCACTCACGCTCTCCGCGTGCGGCGGCAATGACGATTCCTCCTCGGAAACCACCGAAGGGGCATCCGGCACCACCAAGATCACCGTTGGTGCCTCCCCCGTTCCCCATTCTCAGATCCTCGAATTCGTTCAGGAGAATCTGGCAGAAGATGCTGGGATTGAGATCGAGATCAGCGAGTATCAGGATTACGTGCTGCCCAACACCGCGCTGCAGGCCGGTGAAATCGATGCAAACTTCTTCCAGCACATTCCGTATTACGACGAAGCCGTTGCGGATAACGGTTTCACGTTTGAGCGCGGCGAGGGCGTACACATCGAGCCCTTCGGCGTGTACTCCAACACGATCGACGATATTGCTGACCTTCCCGATGGGGCCAAGGTAGCCGTAACCAACGATCCGTCCAATCAGTCCCGAGCACTCTATCTTCTCGAAGATCTGGACCTGCTCACGCTGGAGGACGTGGATGATCCCACCATCTACGATGTGGCCGATAATCCCAATAACCTTGAGCTAGTGGAAGCTGAGGCGCCCGCCGTACCCAAGCTGCTCCCGGATGTGGATATCGCGATCATCAACGGCAACTTCGCGCTGCAGAACGATCTCGTGCCGTCTGAGGATGCCATCTACCTCGAAGAGGGCGAAGGCAACCCCTACTCCAACATTCTCGCGTGGAACAGCGAATCGGATCCGGAGATCGTCGAAGCGGCACAGACCCTCGATGAGCTCCTGCACTCTCAAGAAGTTGCCGATTTCATCACCGAGACCTGGCCTGATGGAGAGGTCATCCCCTCCTTCTAAGATGTTGTGAAGGCAAGGTTGTTCCGTGAGGGGCGCGTGGCGGTTTTCCGCTTCGCGCCCCTCATTCCACCTCGAGGGTTCCCCTCGCACCGCGTTCGGCATAGCTCATCATGTGATTGACGATCGTGTAGTGGCCTGCCGCCGTGGGCACGAACTCCACGAACCCTCCCTCGGCGGGAAGCAGCGGGAGCACTTGCGCTCCGCCTGACCCACCCTTCAGCACGTAGCTGCCTTCGTTCCAGACGGTATCGAACTGGGTACCCACCACGTGGAAGCTCAGCGGCAGGTTCGGTCCGGCGTTGAGCACCCATATCCGTATGCGCTCGTCTGGTTGTGCACTCAACGGGGCGTGCTCATACTGGAACGGGTACCCGTTAAAGGTCACAACGCTCGGGTCAGCCCGATTGACCGCGTCCGGATCATTGCCCGCCTCCGGATCAGATCCCCAGTATTGTTCGCCTTGAATCATGATGTATTCGCGATCCACGCGATCGAGATCCGGTGGATCAATAATCACCGCTCCGAACATCCCATTGGCAATATGCAATGACATGGGACTGGTGGAGCAGTGATACATCCATATACCCGAACGGTTGGCAGTGAATTCATAGGTGAGGCTCTCCCCCGGCTCAATCGTGCGCATCACATCATCGGGAGAGCGATCACCGGCGTGGAAATCGATCGAGTGTCCCATACTCCCTTCATTCTTGAGGGTGATGATGAACGTATCGCCGATCTTGCCGCGAAGCACAGGGCCGGGAGTTTGCCCGTTGAACGTCCAGACCGTCTGCGTGCGCCCCGGCGCCACCTCCTTTTCCGTCTCTTCGACAAGCAGATCAAGCCGATGAACTGAATCGTCCGATGCCTGTGAGAGCTCTGGCTTCCACGGCTCAAAACCTTCGCCTGGCTCCGCCGCCAGTTCGGCCATCGTGGGAAGCATCGTCTCATGGCGAGCTTGTTCGCCCGTTGCCGTATCGCCCCCACCAATCACACGAATATCCAGAGTCATTCCCATCTGGCGGTGGCCAACAAGAGAGCACCACGCATCCGTGTTGTCCTCGATCACTCCCGCATCCAGCTCAGTCTGCTCCCCAGTTGACACGGGACCCGTCTCCCGTCCGTTGGCAAGCACCAGATCATGGCGCTGATCGCCCGTGTTCTCGAAATCAATGATGAGGCGATTACCCTTGGGCACGTCGATCGAAGCAGGCACGAATGCCATACCGTCAACGCTGACCGATACTCGCGTGATGGGACGATCAGAGGCCGACACCTCGCTAGCTCCCATGTGTCCGTTGAGAACAAGACCTATGCCGCTGGTGACGGCTAGGACGGTCGCTGCAACAACGGCACCAATCCTCAGGTTCGTTCTGGGAAGGGGACGAGGCCCTGAGCCTTCTGCGCGTTCTGACGGCTCGATCGGTCGTGAACGCTGGCGCGCCACGCACGCCAGCAGCAGCACGAAGCTGGTCACAGCCGTCAATCCGGCTACCCCGAGCGCCGCGTACCTAAAGCCCTGACCCAACGGAAGAAGCGCAAGAGCAACGGCGCCGTTCAGCACGAAGAACCGAACGCCTGCGCTCTTCTCCAGTGCCGCAATACTCGCCCGCAAGCGCGCGGGACCGCCGCCTGCAACAACCGGAAGCAGGTACATGAGCGAGCCAAGAATGAGCTGGAGTACGCCGCCTGCCAGCATCACGGCGTACACGCCCCCAGAAGCGGAACGCGCTGCTTGTATATCCGAAGCAAAGAGTAGCTGTATGGACCACACGCTGGCTGCTGCTTCCAGCCAAAGGATAGCTGCTCCTATGAACCAGCCGTCAGTCACGCCAATCATGGACCCGCTCCACGTACGGAACATCGGGACCAAAATCCCCACAATGCTGGCCACCACCCACACCGCTGCGGCCATTCCCGCTGCCTGAACGCTACCGACGGCCGAGGCAGCCGCACCTACCACCACGCCACCAACGAGAAGTGGCAATATGCGGCGCGAACGTCCTAGCGCGGCGGTGCCCATTCGCGCTCTGGCAACGGTAGGTCCGAAGGTAACCAGTGTTCCCAGTATTGTCAGGCCAAGGAAACCCAAGACCATGAGGAACACATGCGCTATCGCCATTGCGTCATGGTGAAGATACAGTCCAGGCCACCATGCCAACACCAACTCGTAGCTACTCACATCGATCGTCAGGATGATCCCAACGAGAGCCCCGAACACAAAAACCAAGGATGCAGCGTGATGGTAACGGAGGGTGACCGCTCCGGGGGAAACGAAGCTTCCGCTCATCGCACGGCGCAAGTCAACGCTGTGCCAGATCAGAACTCCGGAAACAATGCCTCCCCCGGCAGCCCCGCACGCAATGGCCGGCAGACCAGTAGTTGCGAGGGCAACGCCCAACACGATCGTGCCCGCCGATAACGTGAGGATTCGGATCAGCTGCCGGAATTGAGACTGCTTTGTTCTGGTCAGTGCGTCCGCGAAGTGCCACGTCCATATCAAGATGGATGTTCCCGCTACTCCTAGCCCCGCAATATGGATGAGATACCACGTGGGATTGGGAAGGACCGCTTGTGCTGCAACAGCAAGCACAAGTGCCACTACCCAAAACGATGTGACCAGCCACGTCACCCTGTGCCAGCGTGCTCGCGGAACGCCACCGTCATTCTTTTTCACGGTATCTATCGTATTAAATGTGAGTGCCGCGGATCTGGGACATTGGGGACTGATTCGCCGTCGTCGTCCCTATCCTCACACAACCGTTCCACAAAGTGGACATATCCAACTCATGATTCAGAACTATTCCATCATTCTTATATGACCATTCACTACGCTTCGCGCCCTAGTCCAACCCTCGTAGGTGGGGAACTGGCCGCTCGAATGCGCGTGTACTCGATGATGAATATGCAGGAGGTCGCGCCGGCACTGGCGGTGCGCCGGTGAGCATACCCGCAAACTCAATTTGCCGTGGGTCTCGCACGCTCTCATTTGAGGTGATGCCACCACGAAAACCGGAATCCGCCCCCCAATTCTGGAGCAACGTTTCTGAACTGCTGGAATCGCAACCCGATTTCCTCTCCGTAACCTACGGCGCCGCCGGCCAGGACCGCAGCACCGCACGCCACGTAGTTCGCCAGCTGGTTCGTGATACGCCCATCCAGCCGATTGCCCATATGACGTGCGTTCAGGCGTCCCGTGACGAGGTAGTGTCAGTGGTTTCCGACTATCTGGAATCCGGGGTGCGGACCTTCCTCGCCCTGCGCGGTGATCCACCGGCCAACGATCCCACGTGGCGTCCGGCCTCGGACGGCGTTGCCTCCGCAACCGAACTGGTCAACCTCATTCGGACGCTGGAACAGCACCGTAACGTAGTCCAGCCCGGCGCCGCGCTCCGCGCAGCCTTCAAACCGCTCACGATTGCCGTGGCTACCTTTCCCTCAGGTAATCCTGAGGTAGGCACCACACCAGAGCAGGAAATCGAACGGTTGCTGCTCAAGCAGGTGGCCGGGGCGGATTTCGCCATTACGCAACTGTTCTTCGAAGCCGAGGATTACATGTCCTTCACGGAGAAGGCAAGAGCCTACGGCGTGACGATTCCGATCGTGGCTGGCATTTTGGTGCCAACCGATCCGCGGCGGCTTGCACGCGTGGCCAAGCTGACGAAAGTGCTGGCCCCTGAACGCCTTGTACAGGATCTTTCTCAAGCGAGCGATGAGGCCGATCTTTATTACCGCGGGCTTGATCACGGCGCCACGCTAGCCCGAGAGATTCTGGATTCAGGAGCTCCCGGCATCCACTTCTATACGTTCAATAAGGCCCGCCCGGCGCTGGACCTTCTTGAAAGACTTCCCGAACTAACCCCTTCGAACTGAGGAACAACACCATGGCAACTGCATTTCCCACAGCCACCATTCTGGGATACCCACGAATCGGCCGCCGCCGCGAACTCAAGCGCGCACTTGAGGCCTATTGGGCAGGCCGCTCCAGCGGCGAGGAACTGGCCACCGCCTTCACGTCCCTGCGGCACGCAACCTTCGATCGGCTAGCCGAACTTGGCTATTCGCGCGAGGATGCAGCCATCCCCGACAATTCGTCCCTCTACGATCAGGTACTCGACATCACGCGGTTACTGGGTGCTACCCCTGAGCGTTTTGCTGGCAAGAACGGGCTGGACCTGTACTTTGCGCTGGCCCGCGGCGATGAAAGCGTCCCTCCCCTCGAGATGACCAAGTGGTTCGATACGAACTATCACTACCTTGTCCCGGAGATCGGGCCTGAGACGCCCATTTCCTTCGCGGATGATCATCTGGTCCAGCGTTTCGTCGAGGCGAATGCGGCCGGCACGGTCACGCGCCCCGTGGTGGTTGGACCCGTGACGTACTTGGCGCTGGCCAAGGCTGCCGAATCTGCGCCAGATGGCTGGCAGCCTGTGGAGCGAATCGGGGATGTTGTGGCGGCCTACCGAGAGTTCTTCGAAGCTCTTGGCGCGGCGGGCGCCCCGTGGGTTCAGGTGGATGAGCCAGCGCTGGTAAGCGACAACCTTGGAACACGTAGGACGGAGCTGGCGGAACTTGCCGGGCGCGTGTGGGCCGATCTGGCTTCGAGCGGTGCCCGACCCAGCATTTTGTTGACACTGCCCTACGGCGATGGCAACACGGCGCTTCCGGCCGTAGCTGGCAGCGGCGTTGACGCCATCTCACTTGATCTTGTCCGTGGAGCTGCTCCTGAGGCCGGGGCCGTCGATCTTTCCGGCGTGCATCTTGTTGCCGGGCTTATTGACGGGCGTAACATCTGGCGCGCCGATCTTGCGGCGGGGCGTGACGCCCTCGAATCGCTGAAGGCGCTTGGCGCTGCCGGGTTGTCCGTTGGCACCACCAACTCCCTCCAGCATGTTCCTCACGACACCGCGGATGAGACGTGGGCTGATCCCACGCTGGATGCCCACCTACACGAGTGGCTGGCATTCGCGGACCAGAAGGTTTCAGAAACAGTTACCTTGGCCAACGGATTGGAGCAGGGGTGGGACAGTGTTGCCCAGCAAATTGCTGACGCAACCACTGCTCTGGCAGCGCGCGCGATCGCGCCCGGCGTACGCCGCGAGGACGTGCGGAGCCGAACTGGGGCCCTCACGGAAGCTGAGCGTACCCGCGTTCCCTTTACGGAACGCGAACCCATTCAGGCCGAAAAGCTCGCGCTCCCCATTCTGCCCACCACCACAATTGGCTCCTTCCCGCAGACCCCAGAGATTCGCAACGCACGAGCCTCCCTGCTGCGCGGCGATATCGATCAGGCGGGATACACGGAGCAGATTCGCGGCGAAGTGGCCAAGGTGATCAAGCTTCAGGAAGACTTGGACATTGACGTACTGGTGCACGGAGAACCCGAGCGCAACGATATGGTCCAGTACTTTGCCGAGCAGTTCGATGGCTTCGCAGCCACGCGCAACGGATGGGTGCAGTCCTACGGTTCGCGGTGCACGCGCCCGTCCATCCAATGGGGTGACGTGGCGCGGCCTGCTCCCATGACGGTGGAGTGGACCTCCTACGCACAGTCGCTGACGCAGCGCCCGGTCAAGGGCATGCTCACCGGACCCGTGACCATCTTGGCATGGTCCTTCCCCCGCATCGATATTTCGCTCGGGGAATCCGCCGATCAGATTGCACTGGCTTTGCGCGACGAAGTGGCGGATCTTGAGGCCGCTGGAACCGCGATTATTCAGGTGGATGAGCCTGCACTTCGCGAACTGTTGCCGCTGGACGCCGGGCGCCATGCCGATTATCTCGCATGGTCCGTCGGATCCTTCCGGGCTGCGACGGCCGGGGTTCGCCCGGACACGCAGATCCATACGCACCTGTGCTATTCAGAGTTCGGGCAGATCATCGACGCTATCGCTGGGTTGGATGCGGATGTCACATCCATCGAAGCTGCGCGTTCGAAAATGGAGGTACTCCCCGAACTTGCTGCCAACGGCTTCTTCCGTGGAGTTGGGCCCGGCGTGTGGGACATCCATTCCCCACGTGTTCCGGCAACCGATGAGCTGGTTGAGCTGATCCGGGCGGCTGCCGCCTCAGTGCCGGCCAATCGCCTATGGATCAACCCCGATTGCGGGTTGAAGACTCGTGCCTACCCGGAGACGATTGCAACGCTCACGAACCTCGTGGAGGCGGCACAAGCTGTTCGCGGCGAGCTGGCCTCCTAGTTCGTTCGGGCTAGTTCGTTCAGGCTAGATCGTGTAGTGCGGCGCTGAGTCCCTCGAACATGACGTCCATATCCCCTCTGCTCATCATGAGCGGAGGGGATAGCCGTACCGTGTGGCCGTGTGTATCTTTGGCGAGCACCCCGTGCGCTGCCAACCGCTCGCACAGCTCTCGACCGCTTCCGCTATCGATCGTCACCCCGCTCCACAACCCCACGTGGGTAAAGTTCACTACTCCGATTCCTGCGTCAGCCAATTCCTGCAATCCTGCGTGCATGCGCGGAGCCAATTCGCGCACATTTGCCTGACAGTCCCCCTCATTGAGCATCTGTACCACTTCGCGGCCCACAGCCGCGGACAGTGGATTGCCGCCAAACGTTGAGCCGTGTTGGCCGGGTTCGAGCACTCCCAGTACATCGGCGCGCCCAACCACGGCGGACACGGGCACAATTCCGCCGCCTAGGGCCTTACCGAGCGTCATGAGATCTGGTGTAACTGCCCAAAGATCGCACGCAAAGTTCGTGCCGGTGCGGCCAAGGCCGGACTGTATCTCGTCAGCAATGAGCAAGATGTTGTTTTCGGTGCATAGCTGGCGCACACCGGGGAGGAAGGATGGGGGCGGAATGATGACGCCGGCCTCTCCCTGTATTGGTTCCGTAAGAACGGCAACGGTGTTGTCATCCATCAGATCGCGTACGGCTCCAAGATCTCCAAATGGCGCCATGCGGAAGCCTGCGGTGTAGGGACCAAAGTCAGATCGTGCATCATCATCATCCGAGAACGAGATGACTGTGGTGGTACGGCCGTGGAAGTTGGAGCCCATCACAATGATATTCGCGCGGTTCTCGGGGACTGCCTTGACGCGGTAGCCCCACGCACGCGCTGTCTTGATCGCTGTTTCCACGGCCTCGGCGCCCGTATTCATCGGCAACACCATCTCTGCCCCAGCAAATTCGGCCAGCTCCCGAGCAAATGGGCCTAGCTGATCATTGCGGAAGGCACGTGACGTCATGGTGATGGTGTCCAGCTGAGCCTTAGCGGCCCGAACAAGACGCCTGTTCGTATGTCCGAAGTTCAGCGCAGAATACCCTGCCAGACAGTCAAGGTATCGCCACCCCTGGACATCTTCCACCCACGCCCCGTGTCCGGCGTGGATCACGATATCGAGAGGGTGATAGTTATGTGCGAGCCATGTGCCTTCTTGGTCCATACCTCATGGTATCGCCGAAGCTCCGCCTTTAGATCTTCTTTCGAAATTCGCCCTGCAAGCCAGTTCGTTCAAATCCCAAATGAGCATTGATATCCACTAGATGCTCATTGGCCGGATCAACACCAGTGGTGATCGTTTCTACTTGGGCATGCCCATCGATGACGTTCAAAATATTCGCAGCCTTGAGCGTGATACCCAGATTCTGACCTCGATGCTCCGGCCGTACGATGGTTCCCGCCTGCACGGGATGCTCAGGGGAATCAACGTTCGAGACAATGGAGCTAAAACCAACAACCTCGCCACGGTCATCCATAGCTGCGGTCACGTACTGCGTTTGGCCAACCGCGGCGTTGTACTCATCCTCATTCGCCAGGCTCCCAGCCGTCCAATACTCTGTACGGGCCACCTCCGGAGAACCCTGCTGCTCGTCCATCGTGAATTGACGCCGGAACCGTGCAAGCGATTGAAGAAGCTCTGGCGGCGTGACGCCCCGCCACGAACGAAGCTGGTAATTGCCCGGTTGAATGAGGTGCTGCATGCGTTCACGAATGGCATCGTGATCAGACACGTCCCACCAATAATCTTCAAACGTGTTGGTCAGAGCGAACCCGTGGCGGGTCAGGAAAGCGCTGGCAGGCTGATCGAGAAATAGTTGGGGTATCGGAGCGTCGATCATTGCTGGATATGGCATGTAGACCCTGCACGTCAGCCACTTGGCGCCGCGCTTCTTCGCAGCGTTCCGCACAACGTCAAACAGATAATCTTCGTAGCCCTTCCCCCAGCTATCGGGGTGAATAACCACATCGAAACTGGCAACGCTGCGCTCCTTGTGCTCCTGAGCCAGCCGGAGATACCCATATCCGAGAATCTTCGCGGGCCGGCCGGGAGCGAGCAACGCGATCGGCGCGTCAAAGTTTCGCTCAGCCGGATCAGTCAAAAGGTAGAAGTGGCGCTCGTAAACCGAATCGCGCGTATATGCCGTAGACATTTCACGCGCAGAGTCCAACGTCACCAGCCGGGACTGGCCATCTTCATACCGCGCCCTCGCAAGCGCCTCAACCGCTTCGAACTGGTTGAACGGATCTTCCCCTGGATAGGCCGGAACTGGAATCTCAGTTGTTTGCATACGTCACCTCTCCTACCCGTTGGACCCGCGAGCCCAATCTGACACTCCCAAGATTCTAGCGATCATCACGCCGCACCATACTGGGCGCTTACATTGTGAGGACGCACACCTGTTGTACGAAGAAGGGACCCTTTCGGGTCCCTTCTTGTGTGTGAGATCTGAACGGTGTGGCTATGCGCCAGTCTTGACCTGACGGCGCAGTCCAGAGAGCACACGCTCCTTGTTCACTGCGGCAACCGCAGAAAGCGGAATGTTCTCCGGGCACACCTTCGCGCACTCGCCATAGTTCGAGCAGGGTCCGAAGGTGGACTCTGCTGCGGAAACCATGGACTTGGCGCGCTGGTCGCGTTCCTGACGCGGCACTGGCAGCATGCTCAGATGCGCAAGCTTCGCACCGAGATACAAATGCGCAGCACCGTTCGGGCACGCTGCTACACATGCGCCGCAGCCGATGCAGGCCGCGAAGTCCATCGCCAATTCCAGCTTCTCGTGGTTGATCAGCTGGGTATCGGCATCAGGTGCGGTGCCCGCGTCAACGGCCACATGGCCACCAGCGGTCACGATGCGATCCAAGGCGCTGCGATCAACAATCAGATCGCGGACAACCGGGTACGAGGCAGAACGCATTGGTTCAATCCTCACCGTGTCCCCGTCCTTGAAATGACGCAAACGCTGATGGCAGGCCGGCAGGTTGTTCTCAGGCCCATGCGGCAAACCGTTGACGGTTAGGCCGCAGGCGCCGCAGATACCCTCGCGGCAGTCTGATTCGAACGCAACCTGTTCGCGCCCCTGCGAGATGAGTTGTTCGTTCAATGCATCAAGCATCTCCAGAATACTCATCGCTGGTTCGAGCCCATCTAGTTCATGACGCTCCCAAGTACCTTGGGCATTGGTTGAGGGCTGGCGCCAAACTTCGAGTGTTAGTTTCACTTGTAGCTCCTCGTTGCCATGGGAACCGCGCTAAACTCCAACGGCTCCACGTTTCGTGTAAAGGTCAGAGGATCCGAGCTGGTTGCTGGGCCCTCGCCACCTTCAGTCTGCCATGCAGAAGCGAAGGTCCAGTGCTCATCATCACGCGCGGCCTCGCCATCAATCTGATGCTCAACCCTGAAGTGAGCTCCACAGGACTCCTCGCGGTCCAGAGCATCAACGCACAACAACTCGGACAGCTCGAGGAAGTCCGCAACGCGGCCCGCCTTCTCAAGAGTCTGGTTGACCTGCGACCCAGTGCCTGGCACTGCGACGTTGCTCCAGAATTCCTTACGTAGCGCTTGGATCTTGTCACGGGCCGCGATGAGGCCTTCCTTCGAGCGATCCACGCCGCAGCCTTCATACATGATGTCGCCGAGCTCGCGGTGGAAGGCCGTTGGGCTCTTCGTACCGCCAACGCTCAGAAGCGCATCGGTACGCGCGTTCACGCGTTCCAGAGCCTCTTGCACGGGAGCCGAATCCAGCGATGGAAGCTCTTCACCCAAGTGATCCGCCAGGTAGTTCGGAATCGAGAATGGAAGGGTGAACCAGCCGTCAACGCAGGCCGAGAGGAGCGAGTTTGCTCCCAAGCGGTTGGCGCCGTGGTAGGACCAACCGGCCTCGCCACCAACGAACATGCCAGGGATCGAACTCATCTGATTGAAGTCCGTCCACAGGCCGCCCATGGTGAAGTGGGCGCCCGGGGCAATTCGCATCGGAACCTCAAACGGGTTCTCGCCCGTTGCACGCTCATACATTTCGAAGAGGTTGCCGTAGCGCTCCTTAATGGTGGGAGCACCAACGCGTGCGATCGCATCCTTGAAATCGAGGTACACCGAGTTCTTCAGCGGTCCCACACCGTGGCCGGAATCCAGCTGCTCCTTGGCGGCACGGGACGCAATATCACGTGGGCACAGGTTCCCGAACGCCGGGTACTTCCGCTCGAGGTAGTAATCGCGCTCGTCCTCGGGGATCGTATTAGGATCACGATCGTCCCCGGCCTTCTTTGGCACCCAGATACGCCCGTCATTACGGAGGGACTCGGACATCAAGATCGTCTTGGACTGGAACTCTGACTGAACGGGAAGCGCCGTTGGATGGAACTGAACCCAGCTCACGTGGGACATGTTTGCTCCGCGCCGATGGGCGCGCCACGCCGCAGAAGCATTGCAGTTAATCGCCAATGTTGAGTAGTAGTACAACGAACCGTAACCGCCGGTGGCCAGAACAACTGCGTGTGCCGGGATGGCCGTGACTTCGCCTGTGATCAGGTTACGGACCACAACACCGCGAGCAACGCCATCCTCCATGATGAGGTCCAGCATCTCGGAACGTGTGTGAAGCGTGACGGTGCCGCGCTTGACCTGACGCAGGAGCGCCTGAGCTCCGGCGAGCTGCAACTGCTGGCCCGTCTGACCACGCGTGTAATACGTTCGAGAGACCTGCACTCCACCGAAGGAACGAGTGGCGAGTGTTCCGCCGTACTCGCGAGCAAACGGCGCACCGATCGAGTTCATGTGGTCGATGACGCGCACGGACTCTTCGCCAAGCCGGAAGGCTTCGGCCTCACGGGAGCGGAAATCTCCACCCTTGACGGTGTCCTTGACGAACCGGTAGATGGAATCGCCATCCACCTTCCGGGCACGTGCGGCATTGATGCCACCCTGCGCGGCAACCGAATGCGCGCGGCGCGGTGCATCGTGGTAGGTAACGGAATGAACGTTGTAGCCCTGTTCGGCCAACGCTGCCGCGCAACCGCTACCGGCAAGCCCGGTACCGATAACAACAACGGTGAACTTGCGCTTATTCAGCGCACCAACAAGCTTGTATTCGTCCCGGCGCTTGTGCCATGCCTCGGCGGGATCCCCATCGGGCACCTTGCCATCAAGAACCTTGCCGTTCGATGCGCCCGCAACTGTGACTCGCGGTGCAACGAATGGGGAGGATGTTGGATCTGCAGTATCTGTGGCTGCGCTCTTTCTAAAGATGTTACTCACGTTAATACTCCGAACTGGACTGCGAGCGGGATGGCGGCGTTACCGAGAAGAATGACGAGGGCCATAACGCCCCCCACTACGGTGGCTACCAAACGCACTCTCTTACCCATTGCACCCAGATCCTGCACGGCGGTGGAAATGCCGTGAGCGACGTGGATGGAGATGAGAACCATCATGACGACGTAAATCGCCGCCATCCATGGGCGATCAAAGGAGGCAACAAGATTCGCATAGGCCGATGGACGGGTGCCTACCGGATGCTCGAATGTATCGGAAGCAATCGGTCTGGTACCCAGCGTGAGGTCCATGATGTGGATGACGATGAACAGGAAGATGGATAGGCCCGTAAACGGCATCAGGCGAGCGGAAAAGCCTTGGAAACCCGTTCGGGATGCCTTCACCTTGGCCCGGTTGGGGCCACGCGCCTTGCGGCCTCGTGCCCAAAGGGTGACGCCGCCGTAGATATGGACGCCAACCGCGGCAAGCAACCCAAGCCGGAACACCCACAGCAACAAGCCCTCGGGTAGGAAGGGAACGAATGCTGTCCTCAACCATTGCGCATAATCATCGAAGTGCTCCGCGCCTGTGAACACCTTTAAGTTACCAAATAAATGAATAAGCAAGAAGGCCGCGAGAACCATGCCTGAAATGGCCATCGCAACCTTGATCGCCCAGGAACTAGGCCGGGGCGGTGCTTTCTCTGTCGTTGTTGACATCTGTGTCCTCCTCTTCCACGAGGCTACTGCATATCGCGGAGAAGTTTCGCCTCCCAATGCACCCGCACGCGGGGCGCGTGTGGAGCTTGGATCACAAAAGATTACTAATTCGTACTTTAGTCCCAGAGGCCACCAATCGGTACAAGAATTAAGTAACTATTTCCTTGTGAAATAGCCACTCCTACGCCAAACACATCGCAGGAACGCCCGGTCCATTTGCTCCATTTTCTCACCGTTGGAAACTCAGCTGAACGGATGAGACCGCGCAACGACTACAGTAGAGAAATGGACGTCCTAAGCTTCCTTTACCAAGCATTGACCACTCTGCTGCTCGCGGCAATATTCTCGGTTGTTGTCAGGAGGCTACTTCCCCCTGTTGGTTGGATCCGAGCGCTGAGCGTGTCCACCATTGTGATCGTCCTACTCATCCCCGTGTCCGTCTGGGCGGGGACGGGATTAGGTATTTTCTCCCCAGAAGGCACTCTGCAAACAGGAGTAGGAACCGCTCTGGTGACTGGGGCATTACTTGTCCTGTGGATGTTCGCGATGGCCCTCTTGTCTCTGGTTGTCCTCGAGTTGATCGTGCCCAGCGGCAGATTTGGAGGGCCAATCGAAGGGGCACGGGAAAGCAGGCTCGGATTCCGGCGTTTGCGCCGATATCTGCAGCTCGTGTGGATCGTGCTGCGATCAGGCTTAGCCAGAGCGCTGCGCTACGGGCCAGAATCCTCAGAGTTTGTTGACGCCCTCATCCGAACGATCAATCAAGCTGGCGTCAGCTTCGTGAAATTCGGCCAACTCATGGCCACCCGCTCAGACCTTCTCCCAGAGCCGTTGATCACCGCCCTATCCTCCCTTCAGAGCTCAGCTACCCCCTCTCCCTCCAGCGATATCAGGGAACGGCTGCGTGAAGAATGGGGCGAGGAACCCGAATCGGTGCTCGGCAGCTTCGAAATCGATCCATTCGCCGCTGCCTCTGTAGCGCAGGTTCACAACGGCACGCTGCATGATGGACGAGAGGTTGTCATCAAGGTCCAGCGCCCGGCTGCCGCCGAGCAGGTCAGGGTGGACTGCGATATCCTCCTACGCTTTGCTTCCACGGCCCAAAAGCGTTTCGAGTGGGCACGCAAACTGGGACTGTCTTCTCTTGTTGAAGGACTCGTGGGTTCTCTGACTGAGGAGCTCGATTACCACATCGAGGCGCGTAACACTCGTGCCGTCGCAAGCGCGCTGAGCGTCTACCCGAATATCGCCACTCCAGAGATCGTTCCTGAGCTGTCCACACAACGGGTGCTCGTCATGAGCCGGCTCAATGGCTCCCCCGTACCTGCTGCGTCAGCACACATGACACCAGATAACCGCGACAGGCTGGCCAAGGTTCTCTTCGAGGCCACAGCCGAATCCATACTGGTCCACGGCGTGTTTCATGCCGATCTACACCCTGGCAATATCATGCTGCTTGACGATGGCAGGATCGGTTTACTAGATTTCGGTGCTATTGGCGTGATCGATTCAGAAACCCGACAGCTCTTGGCTGCTCTGCTCCTCGCGATCTTCACGGACGATAACGTGAATGCGGTGGCTTCCATCAACATGGCCTTTTCGGTGGATCCGGATGTGGATCGCGGCGCACTGCAGCGCGATCTGGGTAAAGTGCTCACCCTTCTGACCAAGTCTCAACAAGCGGATTCCTCCGTGTTTAACCGAGTGTTTGCCGTGCTGCGAACCTACGGAATCGCGGTACCCGGCGATGTGGCGGGGGCTTTGCGCACACTCACGTCCCTTGACCCCACCCTCCGGGCACTCCGTTCGGACTACGGGCTATTTCAGGCGGCTCAGGACGCCCTCCCGGCAATCGCAGTGAAACTCAGCGCGCCCGACCGCCTAGCGAAGATTGCCACGACCTCAGCGCTCACGTCAGCGATCGCCGCACGCAGGCTGCCCGCGAGAACTGAGAGGCTGCTCACGCAACTTGAACGTGGTGAACTGACAGTCCGAGCGCGCTCTTTCGGCGCCCCCTCTGACCGTGCCTGGCTAGGTTCACTGGTTGATGATGTTCTGTCAGGGGTGTTTGCGTGCATCGCAATTGTGATGGCGCTTGTGTTCCTGCTCGTGCCGGGAGGTGCGCCTGTCACCTCCGTGCTGACTCTTCATCACCTCATGGCTGGCGCACTTGGATTTATTGGCTTGACACTCGCCCTGCGGCTCACGATCAGGCTGTTTACACGCAGGAACTCACACGTGTAGAGCCTCCCGCGCATCTTCCTCAGCGAGCGTGATGTCCTCAGCTAAAATGCCTTCCTCAGGCAACTCATAGCTGGTAGCTGGGAGATTCACTTCATCCGTATCCTCGGCGAAAGGAACCTCGCGGATTCCCGCATCCTGCGGCAAGCCACGCTTGGCGATGATCCACGATGGGATGAGGAGCAGGGTTGCCCCCATCCACGCAAGTGGGTTGGCAAGAACGATTCCTTCGAATCCCAGAGATTGGCCCAACACAACAGCAGCGGCCACACGCATGGAGAGCTCAAACGTCCCGGCAAGAGTTGGGATGAGCGTTCGGCCCAGTCCCTGAAGAGCACTGCGCGTAACAAAGAGCAGCCCCAGAAGCACGTACATCGTTCCGTTCACCACGAGGTATTCATGGGCCATGGACACCACGTGCTCCTGCCCTCCGCCTACGAAGCTACGGACGATGAAGTCACCGAATCCCACCAGCATGATCCCCAGCAGAAGTGACACGCATACGGACATGATCGCTGCCTGACGGACTCCCACACGAATGCGTGAGGATAGCCCGGCGCCCTTGTTCTGTGCGGTAAACGTAGAAACGGCGAGCCCCAACGACATCAGGAAGGCAACGGCAATCCCGTCCACCCGGTTCGCCGTGGTGTAGGCGGCAACGGCGGTCGCCCCCAGCGAATTCAGAGAAACCTGAACGGCGATGGCACCAATCGCGATGATCGACTGCTGGAACCCCATGGGCACACCGATCTTCAGCTGGTGGGCCAACGCCCGTCCTCCCACTTTCCAGTCGCTCCGCCCCACGTGGAGGACCTCGATCGAGTGAATCAGATACGCCAAGCACATAAGCGCAGAAATAGCCTGCGAGATCACGGTTGCCAGAGCCGCACCGGCGATTCCGAGCCCCAAGAATTGGACGAACACGATAACCAGCGCAATATTCACAAGGCACGCAAGGATCAGGAACACCAGCGGCGTACGCGAATCACCGGTGGCGCGGATAATGGCCGAGAGGTAATCGAAGAACATCAGGGCCGCCACACCCAGAAAGTTGACGGTGGCAAAAGTTGCTGCCATATCGATCAGTTCGTCCGGTGTGCGCATGAGGCCAAGGAACGCCTTGATCACAAGCGGAGCAACAATCATCAAGATGAGGCTTGAGCAGGCCGTGAGGATCGAGCCGGCGGCCACAGAACGTCTGAGGGCTTTCATGTTTCCAGCCCCATACGCCTGCGCAGTGGGGATAGCGAACCCCTGCGTCATTCCTTGGGCGAATCCGATGAGGAGGAAGAGAATACTATTCGTTGCACCAACAGCAGCCAAAGCATCCACCCCCAGGTGTTGCCCCACCACGATGGCATCAACCATGTGGTACATCTGCTGTACAACATTCCCAATAAGAAGAGGCATGGCGAATCGGGCCATGACCCGCCATGGGGTGCCCGAAGTCAGGGCATTTGGCATGTTGCAGAGCTCCTTTTAGTTCGTAGACCGAAGCAGCAGCCACTCTGCAAAAGAGCGCAGTGAGGCTACCATCTCAGGCACGTGTTTGTGGTGAAAAGCCCTCTGGCACGTACTGCTTGGCCGCGAGAGCGGACTCAATCTTACGTACCCGAGGCCCCCGTCCGTCCAGCACGAAATTGGTGACGTCACACTCACTTGGGTCCTTGGCCCTTTTCTTTGCTCTGGCGCGGCCTTTCCGCCCTTTGGTTAGCTCACACACACCCCGATTGACCATCAAATCTTACACTTGTAATATTTCACCGGAAACAACATGAGTGCATGCACGACAGGAAGAACACGATGGCATATATCGAACTGGTGAATTCCACTAAAAGCTATGAAATGGGTGGCACCACGATCTACGCGAATGACCACCTCTCCTTCGATATTGACGAAGGTCAGTTGGCTATCGTGCTCGGAGCCTCTGGCGCCGGCAAGTCCACCGTGTTGAACATTCTGGGCGGGATGGATACGAACGATGGTGGGGAGGTTATCGTTGATGGTCACGACATTTCCCACTACACCTCCAAGGAACTGACAACGTACCGGCGCAACAACGTTGGTTTCGTCTTTCAGGGGTACAACCTCGTGGCCAATTTGACCGCCAAGGAAAACGTGGAGCTTGCTTCGGAGATCGTGGATGATTCCATGGATCCTGAGCAAGTTCTCATCAATGTTGGACTTGAGGGCCGCATCAACAATTTTCCGTCACAGCTCTCCGGAGGAGAACAGCAACGCGTTGCGATCGCCAGAGCCATCGCGAAGAAGCCCAAACTTCTTTTGTGTGACGAACCAACCGGTGCTCTTGATTTCACTACCGGAAAGCAGGTGCTGGAAGTACTTGCGGACATGAGTAGGAAGCAGGGCGCCACGGTGATAATCGTGACGCACAACAGCGCCATCGCTTCTATCGGTGATCGCGTGATTGAGCTGCAGGACGGCAAGATCACATCCAATACTCTCAACGATGATCCGCAGAAGATCTCTGAGATCGAGTGGTGAGCCACGTGAGTAGGACTGCTTGGAAGGAAACTCTCCGTACCATCACGGGCTCGTGGGCCCGCTTTGTCTCCATAGCCGCACTGATGTTACTTGGCGCATTTGCCCTCGTGGGCTTGAAGGTCACTGGACCGGACATGCGCGAAACCGGCGCAGAGTTTTTCGAAGAAACAAACCTCGCCGATCTCACAGTGACGTCACCGCTCGGATTAACCAGTGATGATGAGGACGCCATCGGTTCGATCGACCGCTCGGACGCCGAATTCGGCTACATGACCGATGCCCTCGTCGCGGATTCACATCAGACACTACGCGTCATGTCCTCACCTGAGGAGATCTCCACATTTCCCTCGTTTCTGGAGATATGCCGTCCGAACCAGATCAGATTGCTCTCACCGAGGAAATGAACGGCGAGTACTCCGTTGGCGATCAATTGACGCTCAACGAAGGCGCGGAATCGAATCAGCTCGCGGCAAGCACGTTCACAGTCACGGGCTTCGTGCGTTCGAGCGAATTCTTGGACCGAGAGCAACTTGGCCAAACCACGTTGGGAACGGGGCAGCTCGACGGATTTGCGGCTGTGAGTCCTGACGCCTTCGATAGTGACGTCTATTCGATTGCACGGCTAACCTTTTCGGGCAACTCGGAATACGATCCCTACGATCAGGCACTCTTCTCACGTTTCGATACCCAAAAAGAGAAGATAGAAGATCTCGGAACCAACTATACGGTTGAGGATCGGCGCGACTTTTCAGGTTACATAGCCTACGGTGACAGCCCCGATCGCATCGACGCGATCTCCGAAGTGTTCCCGATCTTGCTGTTCGCCATCGCGTCATTGGTCTCCCTGACCACGATGACACGAATGGTACAGGAGCAACGGACCACCAACGGCACCTTCGCTGCGCTGGGATATTCGCCGCGCACCATCCGCAGGAAGTACGTGCTGTACGGGACTCTGGCCAGCTCAATTGGGGCTGTTCTGGGCGTAGCTCTCGGCCACACGCTCCTCCCGATCGTCATCTTCCGGGCTTACAAGGGAATCTTCGCCTTCGATGATCTGACGCTCGGTTTCTACCCCGTCGTCTCTCTCATCGCCATCGGTATCGCCATTCTGTGCACGGCGCTGGTCGCTGCGATTGTGGCCACCAACGAGTTGAAGGAATCTCCAAGCCGCCTCCTCCAACCCAAACCACCAGCAGCTGGCAACCGCATCTTCCTCGAACGCATCACGCCGCTGTGGAAGCGAATGGGCTTCACCCAGAAGGTCACCGCACGCAATCTCTTCCGTTATAAGAAGAGGATGTTCATGACGATATTCGGGATCGCCGGATGTACCGGCCTGCTGATTCTGGCCTTCGGGCTCCGTGATTCCATCAGCGGCTTGGTTGAGAGCCAGTTTGAGGAGATAGTTCATTACGATCTTGTGGCCGTAGATGGTTCGTCCGATAAGAGGGACGACGACGAAGCACTCAGCGGAGTCGATGCTGCCACTACCGTGCGATTCGAACAGCTCTCGGTTCGCGCTGGTGCGGACGATATGGATCAAGAGATCAGCTACATTGCCCCGGTTTCCGGAGCAGATCTGGATGGCTATGTTGAGCCGCGCGATCGTGGATCGGGCAATCCCATCGCTCTGCCTTCTGACGGCGTGATCCTCTCCGAAAAGCTTGCCACGCTTCTTGACGTGGGCAGCGGCGATACGATCACCGTGCAGGATTCCGATGGCAATGACCTCTCGATGAACGTTGATGCCATCACCGAGATGTATGCGGGTCATTACATTCTCACCAGTGACACAGGAGATGCAAAGATCTTCGGAGATCAGGCCATTCCGAACGCGCAGCTGATCCGATTGGCACCGGGTGCAAGCATGGACGCCGTTTCAGCGGCGCTCATGGATCAGCCGGGAACTGTGGCCACTGTGCAAACATCCTCGACAGTTGACACGATCAATTCCGCGATCGATGGCATTGACACCGTGATCTGGGTCTTGATTGTGTGCGCGGTCCTGCTCGCCGTCGTCGTCATCTTTAATCTCACGAATATCAACGTATCGGAACGGATCCGCGAACTCTCCACGATCAAAGTTCTCGGGTTCTACCCACGCGAGGTGACCATGTACATCTTCCGTGAAACGCTCCTCCTCACGATCCTTGGAATACTGGCTGGCTACGCGCTTGGCGTCCCCCTTCTGGGATTCGTGATTCAGTCGATTCCGCCAGATAACCTCATGTTCAAGCCGGACGTTTTGTTGACGAACTACGCCATGTCCGCCGGTATCACGTTCGCCGTTTCGCTTATCATCATGATGGTCATGCACGTCCGACTGAAGAACATTGACATGCTCGACGCTCTGAAGGCACAGGACTGATGGCTGGAAGCCGACAGAAGATGATTGAGGCCGCCACCGCGCTGCTGGATGATGGTGGTGACCTGACTGTTGCATCGGTGACCCGGGCTGCCGAAGTAACCCGCCCAACGTATTATCAACATTTCGAGGACATGGCCGCGCTGATCCAAGAGGCGGCTCTGCAGCGGATCTCGCTAGTACTTGGTGAGCCGAGGGGTCTACGCGCTAACGAACCGTCGCTGCGGGAGCATGTCCGCAGGATCCTTGCCGAGCTGCACAACCACACGCGGTTCTACCTCCGTGCAGTGCATGGACCCGGTTGCTTTGGTTTGCTCCAAGCGGTCATTGACTACGTGACGTGTTATCTGTTGTCGGTAGACGATGTGCGAGGCATCATCGAACGTTCTGCCGGCAGGGAGAACGAAGCCAGAGCGCACTTCATCGCCGCTGGCGCCGTATGGTTCGTTGTGGACTGGCTGGCGCGCGAGGAAGAGGATACGAATCCTCATGAGGGACTTGACATTACTGCCCGCCAGATCATCACCCTCATCGCATCGTCCTCCGGTGCGAGTGAGGGTGAGATCATCGCGCTTCTTTCCTAAAGCTCTGGTACTACCGAGACCTTGAGAGCCTCTCCGCTCTGGACGCGATCTAGGGCGGCGAACAGATCATCCAACGCGTAGGTGTCCGTGTGCAACGCTTTCGCGTTCACGGCGCCCTCGCCAATCAGCCGCAGGGCCTTCTCGTAGTTCGCGCGCGAGGTGTTGGACCCACCTGTGACAACCAGTTCGTTGTAATGAATGAGGTTGGGATCCACCTCAGCCAAGCTTCCCTTGGCGAAGCCCGCGAAGGCGCTCACGTGCCCCTTGGGTCGCGTGCACTCCAACGCTTGCTGGAACAATTCATTGCGACCAATGCACACCACGGTCACATCTGCTCCGCGCCCTTGGGTCAAAGAACGCACGTATTCCTTCACGTCGGTGTTCCTCGGGTCAACGGTCGCGGTAGCACCCAGTTCACGTGCTTGGGCGAGCCTGTCCTCCCCCGTGTTCGACACAATAATCTGGGAAGCGCCCAGATACTTGTTCACCATGACGTGGAGGAGGCCGATCGGACCGGCACCGATAATGAGGACGGTATCGCCCATCTTCGGCTGGTAGTTGGCTACGCCGTTCAGCACACAGCCCAGTGGCTCGCCCAGAGAAACTTCCGCTGGTGTCAGATGATCGGCCGCCTTGTACAGCGCGCGCCGGGCCACCGCCGCCTGAGGAATCAGAACATATTCGGCCAAGCCACCGTCAATCTTATAGCCGAACAGTTCGGCGTTCTCGCACAGGTGCTCGGCGCCACCGCGGCAATAGAAACAGGTTCCACAGGACACCGTGGGGTTGATGCCCACCAAATCTCCCTCAGAATAGCCTTCCACGCCCGCGCCGATCTCATGGACATAGCCGGCGATCTCGTGGCCCAGAATGACTCCGGGGCGAACTCCTGCGGACTTCTCCCCCTTCATAATGCGCACGTCTGTACCGCACACGGTGTTGGAGCCCGTCTTCAGCACGATCTCCCCCGCACCCGCGTGAGGGGTGGGGACATCGCGCAATTCCAGTTGGCCGGGGCCTACAAAAACAGCTGCTTTCATTGTGTATCTCCTTGGGTTCGTGGGGTCATATCTAGTTGCCGTCCGGGCTGATCGCTACCTTGATTCCCTCTCCGGTCTGAGCAAATTCAATGCCTTCCACCACGTCATCCAGCGCGAAGGTGTGCGTGTGGAGTGATTTTACGTCAACCTTGCCCTCGCCGATAAGGCGCAGCGCCCGCTTGTGGGAGGCGCGTGAGGCGTTCGATGCTCCGGTGATTCGGAGCTCACCGTAGTGGATGAGGTTTGGATCCACCTCGGACATGGAGGCTTTCGAGAAACCGGCAAAGGCGTTCACCGCACCGGTTTTGCGGGTCACTTGCATGGCTTGCTGGAGCAGTGTTGGTTGTCCGATGCAGACCACCGTCACGTGGGCGCCCAGCCCATCGGTCAAGGAGCGTACATACTCTTCAAGGTCAGTTGCCGTGGGGTCCACCGTGTGCGTGGCGCCAAACTTCTCCGCTATGGCCCGGCGCGGCTCGGAGGGATCCGACACGATAACCTGCGAGGCACCGAGAAGTAGGTTGACCTGCGTGTGCAGCAAACCGATCGGGCCGGCACCGATGATCAGAACCGTATCGCCCACCTGTGTCTGGTATTGGCTGGCGCCATTGAGCACGCAGCCGAGCGGTTCCGCCAGCGATACTTCGGCGGGGGTCAGATGGGAGGCCGCGTGGAACACGCAGCGGCGATCCAGAGCCTCCCGTGGGAACTTCATGTACTCGGCAAGTCCGCCATTCTTCCGGTAACCGATAATGGTGGCGTCCGTGCACAGGTGCTCCTTGCCGTGCTGGCAGTAGTAGCACCGAAGGCACGGGATGGTGGGGACTCCGCCGATCAGCTCGCCCTCATGGAAGTCCCCAACACCCTCACCTACTTCAGTAACATATCCGGAGAATTCATGGCCGAGCACCACTCCCCGGTCTATTCCTTTGCTCTTTTCGCCGCGGAGAATACGGCCGTCCGTTCCGCACACCGTATTGGCGCCCACACGAACTACCACCTCGCCCGGTCCAGCATGAGGATCTGGAATCTCTTGCAACTCGAGTTGGCCTGGACCAACGAAAATAGCAGCCTTCATGTGTGCTCTACTCTCCTACAGCGATCGTTGTGATACGTGTTAGCGGTTCTGGATCTCGGTCAATGTGTGGACCATCGGCGCTGAACCCGGGTACAGATCCAAGTACACCTGGAACATCTCCTTGTAGAGTTCCTCGTTATCCGGATTTGGTTCGATCTCGCGTGCCGCTTCGTTCCATGTGTCCGTTGGCGAAACCGCGCCGATTGCCATCGCCGCGAGTTGAGCATCGCCGTAGGCCGCGCCGATCGTGACCTTCGGGATGTACTGCTTAATGCCGATGATGTCAGACATGATCTGCGGCCACAGGCCACCCGTGGTGCCACCTCCCACGGCCCAATACTCGGTGGCTTTTCCGCCGCAATTGGCGATGGTCTCAAGAATGTGGCGGGAGCCGTACCCAGTTGCCTCCAAAACGGAGCGGTAGATGTCACCTTCGTTATGCGTCAAGTTAAGGCCTGCAATCACGCCGCGGGCGGCCGGATCAGAGATCGGCGTGCGCTCACCCGAGAAGTAGGGAAGCGTGATCAAACCGTTAGAGCCCGGAGAGGACTTGGCGGCCTTGGCGGATAGTTCGTCATACCCCTGTCCCGTCAAGTCCGAGACCCACGTGGTGAGCGATCCGGTTGTGGACATACCACCCGAGAGGTTGTAGGTGCCCTCGATCAGTCCAGAACAGGACCAGAGCGAAGGACCAATGAGGGCCTTGTCCGTCACTTGCACGCCCACCATCGTGGAACCGTACATGATGAGAACCTGACCGGGCTGCGATACACCGGAAGAAAGCGCTTCAACGAAGGCATCGATGGAACCAACAGCCACCGGTGTACCTTCCTTGAGGCCCGTGATGCGTGAGGCGCTATCTGTGATGTAACCTGCCACTTCGTTGGACCACATGAGGCGGGGCATCGGAAGGTCCTCACAGACTTCTTCTACCCACTCAGGCACCCAATCGCGCGTGAACGGCGAATACAGCGGTTCGCACATTGAGGCGGCCAGATGATCCATCACGTAGGCGCCGGTCAGGTGGAACACACAGTAGGTATGTGCCATCAGGAAGCGCTCCGTGCGCGCCCATACCTCTGGTTCATTCTTCTTGAGCCATTCGATCTTCGGACCAACCGATTGTGCCGTAAGACCGTTACCGCATGTCTTGAGGATCTCTTCCTCGCCATAGCGCTCGGTCAGCTCATCAATCTCAACCGCTGCACGCGTATCAACGCCGTAGAGGATAGCCGGGCGTAGCGGCACTCCCCTATCCGTTGCCGGGAGGAACACCGGGCCGATGCCCGAGATACACACTCCGGCTACATCGCCCTTAGCGTATGCCGTGAGCTTACGGCATACTTCCACCACGTCTTTCCACCAGACCGTGTCAGCATCATGTTCAGCCCAGCCCGGCTGAGGGAACGAAGTCTCGTGGCGTACAACCTCACTGAACAGGACGTTTCCATCCGTATCGGCAAGAACGCCCTTCGTTGAACCGGTACCAATATCGATACCAATTACCAAATCGGCCATCTCTTCATCTCCTTCGATAAAGGGCATGTTGCCACATCCCACGGGTGACTCTCACCCGTACACTCTCTAGGAATGGCTACCCTGGTATTCAGTTATTACCCACGTATTACCCACGATCCAGCGTGTTACGCAGATCACTTTCATGCGATGGATTGTACCCCGGACGCTAGTGACGGAGCTGGCCACCACTGACATCCACCGTTGCACCCGTCATGTAATTCGAGCTCTCGGATACGAGGAACGCCGCCACGTTTGCCACTTCTTGTGCAGTGGCGAGCCGCCCAATAGGAATGCGCTCCTCATAGAACTCGCGGCGGGTCGCTAGTGCTTCGGCGATCATAGGGGATTCCATGGTCCCTATAGCCAACGCGTTGACCGTGATGCCGTTAGCACCCATCTCATTAGCAAGCGATCGCGTCATCGCCACCATCCCAGCCTTGGCAATCGCGTAGGGAATGTGGCCGGTTGACGAGCCGAGGAATGCCGCTTGAGAGGTAACGTTGAGGATTCTTCCGCTCCTACCCTCTTCACGTGCGGCCACGATGAAGCGCTGGGAGAGCTTGAGGGCCGAGTAGATGTTGACATCCATTGACCTGTCCCAATCGCTATCCGTGATCTCACCGATCTTGCACGTCAGCCACAACCCAGCATTATTCACCAGGATGTCTAGCCCGCCGAATGCCTGAACAGCCTGATCGAACAGGGCGTCCATTTCACTACGCACAGCCAGATCCGCCCTGATCGCCACGGCGTTGTCCGGCCCCAACTCGTCAATCAGCTCCTTGGCCTCGTCCTGGCGGCTGCGGTAGTTGATGACAACCTTGGCGCCTTCGTTCACCAGTGTGCGGACGAGCTGGGCACCAAGTCCCGATGCCCCACCTGTGACGAGAACTCGTTGACCGTTTAAGCCTAGGTCCATGGGTTTCCTTCCCTTCGGTTAGAGGAACTCACGCAGGAGGCGTTCGCTGAGTAGACGCGGAGTCTTGCGGAACGCATCTTGGGTTGACCCTGCCAGATGAGATGTAATGGTGGCGTTCTCCAAGGACATCCACGGCGAATCAGCCGGGAGCGGCTCATCGTCAAACGTGTCAATCGCTGCTCCCATGATCGCGCCCCCTCCAAGCGCAGCCAGAAGTGCCTGTTCATCAACCAGTCCAGAACGCGCGGTGTTGACGAGTATGGCATTCGGCTTGAGCAACCCGATGCGGCGCGCATCAATAAGGTGGTGATTCTCGGCCGTCAATCGGGAATGGATTGTCACAATATCGGACTGAGCGAGCAGATCGTCAAGTTCCTCCACCTTGTCGCCGTACTCGGATTCCTGCGTGAAGGGATCAAAGAAGATGCACGTGGCATCGAACCCGGAAAGGAACTTCATCACAAGCTGCCCAATCGCGCCCGCACCAATAACACCTACCGTGCGGCCCTCAAGTTCGGGAATATCCGCAGAATTTGGGAAGTCCTTGAGCCACACGTGCTGGCGCATGGCGGCGTGAGTGCGCGCGATGTTGCGGCTTTCCGCCAGTATCAAACCCACCGCGAATTCGGCAACCGCGCGAGCATTGCGTCCCTGCGTGTTGAAGACGGGGACCCCAGCCTCCTTTGCAGCATCCGAATCCACGTTCTCTGTGCCACCACGCATCACGCCGATCGCTTGAAGGTTCGGAGAAGATCCAATGAGCGCAGCCGATATCGGGGCGAACTGGGTGATAACAACTTCTGCCGCCCGCACTTTGTCCTGAAGGTCAGCGGGCAGGTCCACCCCGTTTGGGCCCTTTAGTTCCACCTGAAGGTTGATCTCTTGCAGGTCCTCAATCACGTCAGGTCCCCAAGAGACCACATCCACATCGTGGCCGGCCTCAACAAGAGCTTGTGTCCCCTCCGTCAACATATCGGCAGGAATGTAGGCATCGGCAATTGCTAGAACTCTCATCATGACTCCTTTGCAGCAATCCACTGCGTTTCAGAAATGGGTGCACCAAGGCTTGCGAGGTGCTCCTCGAAGCGAGCGAACCGCTTTTGGAACAAGTCCGCGAACTCAGGATTCGGATAAACGGTCTCGCGGGTCTTCCCCGCCATGTGTTCAACGGCGGTCGGGATATCGGGATGAATACCCGCAGCAACTGCCGAACACATCGCCGATCCGAGCGTTCCCGATTCTTCAGCATCAACGATATCCAACGGCAGCCCGATCGCATCGGCAAACATCTGCGCCCAGATCTGCGAGTTAGCCGCACCACCGGTAAAGCGAACGTGGCCTGTCAGATCGATGTAGCCGCGCAGCTGCTTGATGTGGTGCATGTGCGAGAAGATGACTCCCTCATACACGGCCCGCACCATATGGCGCATGTCGTGATAACTCGTCATTCCAACAAACCCGGCGCGGCCGTCAGGGATGATGGACGTGCCATTGATGAAGGGCAGGAAGAACGGGTCCTGCACTTCTGGAGTGAAATCGTGGATCAGCTTCTCGCAGAGGGCAAACACTTCCCCGTCGGTCATCTCCCGATCACCGAACACGTCCAAGTACCTGCGCACCACGTTGCGGATGTACCAATCAAGGTTGGACACGCCATTCGGGCTACCTTCAAGAATCAGCCACGTGTCGGGAATCGGATACACATCCGTCAGGAACACCCGATTCTCTAGTTGGAGATCCGTGGAAATAACTTGGTTAATGGACCATGTCCCCGTGATCACTGAAAGCTCATCTTTTTTCGTCAGGCCCGAGGCCAGCGCGCCGGCAACGATATCCATCGTCCCACCCGCCACCGGAGTTCCTGCAGCCAGACCCGTGGCGGAAGCGACTTCTTCGGTCACGTATCCGCCAAACTCCGTGGAATCCACAACGGGCGGCATCTTTTCGACCCACCGGGAAATACCGAAGAAGTCGAACAGATCCGAATCCACCTCGCGAGTCAGAATGTTCGCCAAACACACACCACATGCGTCCGTGGTTTCGAGTGTGGCCGTGCCCGTCAAACGCAGCCGAATATAGTCCTTACACGAGAGAATATAATCGGTTTCTTCGAATACCTCGGGTTCGTTATCATCCAACCACGCCAGCAGCGCTGGCGGCTGGCCAGCCCACACAGTTGATCCCGTCTTTGACTGAACGCGCTCCTTGTAGTCCGGCTGTTCCAACCAGCGATCAACGTAGCTCTGGGCCCGCGCGTCCGTGGAGATGATGCCGTTGCGTGAGGCCGAACCATCCTTCTTGGCTAGGTAGAGGCCGTTGCCGTGCCCAGTAATTGCGAGGGCCGCGATATCCTTCGGATCGATACTGACTTGATCAAGGCAGCGGCGGATCGCCCGAATGTTCGCTTGCCAGAGATCCTCACAGTCCCGCTCCGTGAAGAGTGGCTGTGGCACTAACGTGTCCATGTGGCTCTGCGCCAAAGCATGGATCGTACCCTCGCTGTCATAGATAGCGGCCTTAATCACCGTGCCGCCATTATCGATACCCATTACAAACTTCTCGCTCATCAATCCTCCTCGATTGGACGTGGGCGGTGCTGAGCCCACGCGAGCTAGCTAACTAAAACGTCATCTTCCACAACTCGGGCGTACTTGTCGTAATGGCCTCGTAGCCCAGATCAAACAGGTCATCCGCCTCATCGCGAGTACGGACCATCCCTCCCGCAATCAGCGCGCTCGAATCGCTCCACTGCTCGAACAGATCGTAGTAGCGGCTGGCAAGAGCTCCTGGAAGAACCTCGATTCCATCGGGTCGTGCTTCACCTAGGCTGGCAAGGCTTCGGTCCAAGGATCGCGAGTCCATAATGAATACGCGCTGGATGGCGAGCAGTTTGGCTTTCTTCGCCGCGGACACAACGTGTGCGCTCTGCGAAAGAACGCCATCCACGTGGAACATGTTGCGCAGCAGCTTGATACCATCGCGATCCGCTTTGAACCCACCAATGAGGTCCGCATGGACCAGAACCATCTTGCCGGCATCGGCAAGCACCGCGGCAAGTGGCTCCAAGTTGCCAATGTGGACCTCGGAGAGCAGCACAAAATCCGATGGGCACTGCGCTGCGAGGTCCAGATCCTTCAACCGCCGAACCGACGGAATGATGGTTGGCCTATCGAATTCGATCATGAATCCAGTGAATCGTAGATCGCCATCGCATCCTTGGCACTGGCGCCTTCGTGAACCAAGGCATTGAGGGCGGAAACTACCGCGAGCGGCTTCGGATCCTGTGTGATGTTACGGCCTACCGCCACGCCCTTCGCTCCACATTCGATAACGTGCTGGACGAAAGCAAAGTAAGTTTCGTGATCCGATTTCGGGCCACCCAGAGCGATAACGGGAACGGTACAATTCTCAACGATCTTTCGATCTGCATCGGTCCCGGCAAAACGGGTCTTGATGATGTCCGCTCCAAGCTCCTCCGAGAACCGCGAGGCCACCGCCACAACTTCCGGATCAGCGGATTCTGGTGTTGTCACCGGGTAGCCATAAGGAAGGGTCTCACACATGAACGGAACGTTCCATTCATCGCATTGCTGGGCCAACATGGCCGCAAAGGCATTGGTTGACCGCTCATTGTGTGCACCGGGGAAGTTCATGATGACAACTCCGTCTGCACCAACCTTCAGCGCGTCCGTCACGTCAAAAGCTGGCATGTTATCGGGAACGCTGGCGTCAAATACACCCGTTGTGACATCCACTCGCAGGCACATACCTACGTTAGTGAAGTATTCGGCAAAGTTCTTTGCCTGCCCGTAGGTGACCAGAACGTTGTCCAGCCCGTGTTTGGCCATTTCGGGAACGGTGCGAGCCGCGTGATCAACTCCGGCGGTACTCGCCGAGAACCCGAAACCATCCAACGCGAGAGTGACCGTTTTGCCGTCCTCCGCAAAGATATTGCCTAATCTACGTGTCTTCTCCACAGTTCTTCTCCCTCGAAGTTTTGACTTCTTAACAACAAGCAAGGCTCACACAGATCAACGATCTTGTGTGAGCCTTCATAACCATCTCATGTATGTTTTGTTATACAGGTCACCCTATCGGCAGTCGTGGTCCACACGCAACGCACGGACACGTGTCTGCCATCACAATTTAGGACCGAAGTCATGCCTTCAGTTGGGGAGTCCCAACGCGCCCCTGACATCCACAATCCCGATCGCGCACATGAGGGCATACATGTTTGTTGGACCAACGAATGCGAAACCACGTGCCTTAAGATCCTTCGCTAACGCGGCGGATTCGGTTGATTGGGTGGGCAGCATACCCTCCGAATCAAGCTGGACAGATTCTTCCAACCGATACGACCAGACGAGCTCCGAGAGGTCGCCAGTCTCTCGCAAAGCCACGGAAGCCCTCGCATTCGTGATGGCAGCATCGATCTTTCGCCGGTTCCTGACGATGGCGGACTCCCCCATCAACCTCACGATATCCGCAGCCCCGTACCGGCCAACAACCTCCGGATCGAAGCCATCAAACGCTTCCCGGAAAGCCTCACGCTTCTTCAGAATGGTCAACCAAGACAGCCCCGATTGAAACACTTCCAAGCACAAACGCTCGAACACTGGCTGCTCCCCGTATACCTCCCTTCCCCATTCGTTTACCATGTACTCCTGCATCAGCGGGTCGGTCCCCACCCACGCTGGCACGTTCTCCATTGTTCACATCTCCTCGGGTACTCACCTGGTCTCTATCCCACCACGACGATGCCGTACCTCGCATGCCCGTGCAGCCGTTATCCACACCCTTGTCTTTGGGGAAACGCCCGCGCCGTGACCAGCCGCCGAAGGGACGAAGGTCCACACTCGCGACACCGTGCTCAGCGTAGCGTAGTTCAGACTCATGTAACGGACACGCGTTCAATAGTTCCACGGTCTATTTCTCGTGGTGATGGGAGATACCTATGAGTACCTTCAAGGCTGCAAACCCTACCCGGCGGAGCTTCCTCAAGTGGTCAGGAATAGCGGGCGGAGCCGCAACTCTCGCAGCGGCAAGCACCCCCACACGTGGTGTGTTGATTCCGGCGGCAAATGCAGATGGAACGCCATCCGCGGACAAGACAGTGTGGAACGCATGTACCGTCAACTGTGGCTCGCGATGCCCGTTGCGTCTTCAGGTGAAGGACGGCGTCGTGGTGCGCATCCTGCCAGATAACAGCGGCGACGATTCGGACTTCGGCAATCACAACATCCGCGCATGCGTTCGCGGGCGCTCCATCCGCGAGAAGATCTATTCGCCCCATCGCCTCAAGAAGCCTCTCAAGCGCAAGGCTGGAACCAAGCGCGGGGACGGCGAATACGAGGAGATCAGCTGGAATCAGGCCTTCGATGAGATCGCCGATGCCATGCGCCACACGATTGACACCTACGGGAACGAGGCGCTGTACGCCAACAACGGCACCGGCACTACCGGTGGAAACATGCTGCACCGCCGCCTTGTCTGGCGGTTCTTTGATGCCGCAGGTGGTTGCCTACAGCCCCTGCGGAACTACTCCAACGCCGCGGCAATTGTTGCCGGCACCTACCAGTACGGCGGCGCATACACCTCCAACTCCACCGTTGATGCCCAGAACTCGAAGCTCCAAGTGATGTTCGGACTGAACCAAGCTGAGACCCGAATGTCTGGTGGCGGCGAACTCTACAACATCCTCCAGATCAAGAAGAAGTACGGAGTCAAGACTATTGTCATTGATCCGCGCTACTCCGAAACGGCCTTAACGATCGGCGATGAGTGGATCGCCCTACGTCCCGGAACGGACGCTGCGCTCGTCGCCGGACTGGTTCACGTGATGGTTGCCGAAGGCCTACACGATCAAGACTTCCTCGATACGCACTGCGTTGGTTTCGATGATGACCACCTTCCCGATGGAGCTCCATCCGGATCCTCATACCGCGCCTATCTTGAAGGCGATGGTCCGGACGGAATCGAGAAAACCCCTGAATGGGCTGCGGAGATCACCGGTGTTCCCGCCGATCGTATCCGCCAGCTAGCCCGTGAAATCGCTACCGCCAAACCCTGTGCCATCACAGCCGGCTGGGGCCTGCAACGGAGGGCGAACGGAGAAAACCAGTCGCGTTCTATCTTCACGCTCGCGGCAGTCACTGGAAACATCGGTGTCCCCGGCGGCGGCACGGGTGGCTGGACCACGTCCTATGCTATGCCGCTTCCCACCTTCCCCGATCTAGCCGAGAAGCCCATTACCGTGGGCATCCCAGTATTTAAGTGGTCGGACGCCGTGGATCACGGCGAGAAGTTCACTGCGAAGAGGGACGGCGTCGAGGGTGCCGACCGTCTACACGTAGGCATCAAGTTCATGATCAGCTACGCGGCTAACACGATCATGAATCAGCACGCCGATCCCGATCGAATCCGGGAGATTCTGGCCGACGAATCCAAACTGGAAACTCTCGTAGTGATCGATACGCTGATGACTGCCTCGGCCAAGATGGCCGATTACATCCTCCCGGACGCGATGAGCGTTGAACAGCCTGACTTGGTCAAGAACGAGGATTCTGGCGAAACTGGTTATGCCATCTACGCCCAGCCCGCCATTGATCCGCCAGGAGATGCCAAGCCTGTCTATGAGATACTTTGCGAGATTCTCGAGCGGCTCGATCCTGCAGCCCTAGAGCGGTTCACCGAAGGTCACACGCAACAAGAGTGGGTGTCCCAGATGTACAGCGAAGGACGTTCGGAGCATCCCGAGTATCCAACCGAAGAGGAGTTCGCACAACAGGGTGTGATTCGCGAGATCAATCCAGATGGCTTTACGGTTCCGTTCAAGGATTTCCGCGATGATCCGCAGGCCAATCCCCTAGAGACTCCTTCTGGAAAGATTGAGATCTACTCCGAGCAACTGGCCACCATGGCCGAGGAATGGGAGTTCGATCCAGACCTGACCGGCGATCGCATCACGGCACTTCCTGAGTACGTCGAGTCGTGGGAGGGAAGCGAAGAGGCAGCAGCCTCCAGCGAGTATCCGCTCCAATGCATCGATCACCACACGAAGGGCCGTACCCACTCCAGTTATTGGGAGCAGCCGTGGATCATGGAGGCTCACCCGCAGCACGTGTGGATGAATCCAGTTGATGCAGAAGCACGTGGGCTTTCCACCGACGAGCGGATTCAGGTGACTTCGCGGCGCGGCGCCATCCGCAGCCTCGCTTTCGTAACGGGGAGGATTGCACCCGGGGTCATTTCCATTCCACAGGGAGCGTGGTATTCACCCGGAGATGATGGGGTCGACGACGGCGCCTGCGCGTCAACCCTCGCCAGCCTCAACGCAACCCCTGTGGCCAAGGGCAACACACAACAGCAGATCATCGCTCAGGTGAAGAGGATTTAGCCGAACCCGTGCCAGCTCCCCATCCCGCGCGTAGGCTTGACCCACAACCAACAAGGGAGTTGACATGTCTGAATTTCAAGAGAGGTTCTCGCTAGAGGGCAAAAGGGTCTTGCTGACTGGCGCATCGAAAGGAATCGGTGCGGCGATCGCTGACGTGTTGGCGGACGCTGGCGCTGACCTGATTCTCTCGGCACGAGACGAGGGCCAGCTACTGGAAACCGCAAAGGTGGTCGAAGCCAAGGGGCGCACTGCGCATATCGTTTCTGCGGACCTGACCACCGCAGCCGGCGCACGCGAGCTCGGCAAGCAGGCCCTAGAAATATACGATGCAATCGATATCTTGGTGAACTGCGCCGGAGTTGCCCGCGTGGCTCCTTTCGAAGAGCTGACACAGGAGATGTGGGACCAGACGATGGCCGTGAATCTGACGGCACCTTTCGCCCTTACTCAGGAGATCGTCCCCTCGATGATCAAGCAGGGTAAGGGGAAGATCGTCAACATCGCCTCGCAAACCGGCGTAATCGGAGCCGATGATCATGCTGCCTACGCAGCATCAAAGGGTGGGCTCATCTCGCTAACCCGTGTACTCGCCGGCGAGCTGGGCCCGCACAACATCCAAGTCAACTCCGTGTGCCCCACGGTGATTCTTACACCGATGGGTGAGAAGGTATGGGGACCACCTGAAAAGGGCGATCCGATGAAGGCCAAGATCCCGCTCGGCCGTTTTGGTCAGCCAGTCGAGGTTGCCGATCTCGTGCTCTATTTGGCGTCTTCGGCCTCCGATTTTATGAGCGGTGGGACGGTCATGTTGGATGGCGGGTATACGGCCTTGTAGACCACGTGTGTCTACCGGGCTTGACCCTAACGCCGCGTCAGGCATCATCCTGAATGGGTGAGAGAGAATGGTTCCATGACGCATACGCCAAACC